>JBIKSI010000142.1:0-8061 GCA_044348665.1 Crocinitomicaceae bacterium | reverse complement strand
AAAGAAAACTCCAATAATATGGAAGGATTAATCCCAAAAGCATTGCCATTTTAATTAATCGGTCATAAAATTTTAAGGATTTTTTTGAATGTTTTAGAACTAAAATAAAACTTATTATTCCCGCCAGAAGTACAGAAAAAATGAAGGGGATAAAAAATACAATGTCGTCCAAAATAAATTTGACATTCATTAAATACAAAACAAAAAAGGTGAGAGGTAATACAATCAAAAATGCACTAGCCACAAAAATTGATTTTTTCTCACCAATAATTATCGGAAGTGTATTTGCATGAATAACTTTATCACCAGACACGTCTTGAATATCTTTAATTATTTCGCGCGCAAAGTTCAATACGAAAGCAAAAAATGCCATTCCGTATATGAATTTTCCGTCCAAAGCAAGGAAGTAAATCCAAGAAGGATAATTTAAATCAAAATTTAAGGTCGAATTATCTAAATTGCCAACAATGTAAAAATGAATTCCGCACAAAATTGGAACCAAGGCGGTTAATAGGGCAATTAAAAAATTACCAATTAATGCTTTTTTCTTAAAATACATGGAGTAAAACCAAAGTGTATTGATAGAAATCAAATGAACAAAAACGTACCAAAATGTATGATAACGAGCGCTTAAATAAATAGCAATCATAAATGCAATTCCGTTTAAGGTCCAATGACTAATAATTGCCCATCGTTGTTTGATGTGTTTTGAAATAATTAACCTTTCAGGGCGATTGATTCTGTCTGCTTTTACATCAAAATAATCATTGATGATATTACCCGCAGCTGCAATCATTACGGTTGAAAAAACAAGTAAAAAAAAGTCAATTTGTTCGTGTAACTGATTATTTTCTATGTTTAACTTAGCTAAAGTTAGGTAGAAAAATCTCACACTGTACATGGTTACAGCGATAATTAGCAGGTTTATCGGACGAATTAACTTTAAAAAATGGATCATTTAGCGATGAATTTATATTCTGTTCTTCTATTTTTTTGATGTGCTTTTTCTTTTTCTTTTTCAGTTTTCAACAAAGCAATTGCGGCATCTGAAACAATCGTTTGTGTTTCTCCATATCCTTTGGAACTTAATCTCGAAGCACTTATTCCTTGTTTTACCAAGTAATCAAGTACTGATTTTGCTCTTCCTTCGGATAAAACTTGATTGGATTTATCGTCACCACGTGTATCTGTGTGCCCACCAATCTCGATTTTCATTTCTGGGTTTGCATTCAGAAAATCACGTAATTTGTTTAATTCAATAAACGATTCAGGACGTAAATTTGTTTTAGCTAAATCGAAAAAAACATTTGCCAAAACAACTGGAGTTTGATCTCCAACTGGAATCATTGGTACATCCATGTGAATGGACTCCAAACTATCACTTCCTGTCATATTAAAATTCTGTGAGAAAAAATTGTAGCCAGGATATTCAACATTTAAAGCATATTCTCTATTTGTTGGAAGTGAAACCATAAATTCTCCAGTCACCTTATCGGATTCTGCTCGAATAATTTCTTTCCCTGTTTTCACATCAATTAAGTAAAATTTTCCCGCTAAAGGTGTTTTTGTTTTCGCATCGAATACCAAACCATCAAAATATAGAGTTTTTGTTGGTCGTAAGTGTTCTGGCATTTCGAAGTAATAAATATCTAAGTCACCAAAACCACCTTCTCTATTGGATGCAAAAAAACCAATTTCTCCGTCAGGACTAACCATAAGTGAATTTTCATCAAACTTTGTGTTGATTGGATAACCTAAATTTTCTGGTTTTGACCAAACACCATTGTCGTCCATTCTAGTGACAAATAAATCCGAACCACCAAAGCCAGTGTGACCTTGGGATGCAAAATACAAAGTTTTTCCGTCAGGGTGAATTAATACGGATTCCTCTTCATGTGGCGTATTTACATGGTCTGGAAGTTTTACAGCTGTACTCCATGTTCCATTATCTAATAGGGTAGAAGTGTAAATGTCTGAAGATTTGTTTCCACCTTGACCTCTTACACCACGAATGAAATAAATTGTTTTTCCATCAGATGACAAACTTGGTTGTGTTTCCCAATTTGCAGTATTTATTGCACCCGGAATGTTAATCGGATTTTGCCATCTTGAACCTATTCTTTTGGTAATAAAAAGATCACAACTTCCTTTTCCAGTTCTCCCTTCACCATATTGAGTTCCAGTGTAATCAGGACAAGCAACAAAAATTAAAGTTCGACCATCTGCGGCAATCGTAGGTGCTCCTTCGTTGTTGATTGTGTTGATGTTTGTTGGCATAGGTTCAGCCTTAATCCAAATATTTTTGTCGCTCAAATGAGAAATGTAAAAGTCTTCTTGTTCTTTTTGAGGACCCATAACACGTGAATCATCAATTCGTCGGGTGAATAAAATCGTTTTTCCATCCACAGTAATTGTTGGGAAATATTCAGGATCTGCTGTATTGATTCCTGGCCCTATGTTAATTGGTTTGAAAGTCGTAGGGTTTTTCATTTTCTCGATGGCAAAATCACATGAATTTTGTAATTCCAAAGCTTTGGTAACCAAGTCTGGATTTGCACTACGATTGTTTACATAAACCGATAAATATTTTAACGCAAGCTCATATTTCCCTTCGATGTAGCACAAATTACCTAAGAAAAAGTAAGTACTTCCTGATGAACTATGATTGGGATTAATCTTTATTGCCTCTTCGTAGTATTTAATCGCTTTTTCGTTTTGACCAGTATATTCACAAAATTCGCCAGCAATTAAATATGCTTCCCAAAAACTTGGGTCTTTTTCAATTGCTCGGTCCATCAAGTCAATCCCCGCTTGATAATTTGGAGCGCCAGTTTTAAGATCTTCTGTTTTTCCAGGTGCTTTTTGTCCTTCTTCGAATAAAGAAATCGCTTTTTTATTTGTTGTGGAATATTTTTGTTGACTAGAAACGCAAGCGATATTTCCTAAGATTAGGATGGAAGCGATGACTATTTTGAGTAAATTTTTTCTCATTTGACTTTTCATTACGGAATGTTTAAATATTTGTGTGTTTGCAAAGAAATTTTCCAAGAAGGATTATTTTTCACAAACTCAATTATTAATGGCAAAAACCGTTCCTGTTTTGACCATTCTGTTTGCAAATATTTTTTTGCGTTTTTATTTAATTTTTCTGCATGCATTTCAGCCCATTCAAAATCCGAAGGATGAGCAATAATAACCTTGAGTTCACTTGCTTTTTGGTAGGCTTCTTCGCAAGGCTCTTTAAATTTTTTAGGTGAAAAACAATACCAATCAATTTCACCTTTGAGTGCGTAGCAACCAGATGTTTCGATCGCCAATTCTACATTATTTGCTTTTAATTGTTTAGTAAGTTCGCTCAAATCATACATTGCAGGTTCACCACCAGTGATAACTACAAAATCGGCTTTGGCATTTTTTACCTTTTGCACTAAGTCATCAATTTTCACCAACGGATGGAGGTTTGAGTCCCAACTTTCTTTTACATCGCACCAAACGCAGCCAACGTCGCAGCCTGCAATTCGGATAAAATAAGCTGCTCTTCCAGTATGAAATCCTTCACCTTGAATGGTGTAAAACTGCTCCATGATTGGGAGTTCATAATGAGGATTAAAATCAGTTCTATTCATTGTTACAAAAATAAGAAATAGAATTGAAGTTTTTAGATTAAATTCTTAAATTTCTTGTTTCCACGAAAAATCAAATTTCAGACATGTCCAATTCATCAAAATCTACAATTTCAGAGAGTTTGATTAAGTTCTTAAGTTTAATTTTGCTTTTTGTTTCTTCGAAAACTTCTTCACCCTCAATAATTTCTTCATCTTCATTAATATTTCTAGAATCAATTTTAATTTTGGAGAGAAAATTTATACTCATTTTGCTTGAAACAATGGGTCCGTAGTTGGAACTATTGTCATAGCCAATTAATTCTAAATCAGATTTTTGAGTTCTAAAAGTGTAGGACCAATAACCATATCTTCCGTGCGAATAATTAATAAATAATTTTCCTTTTTTGATTTCAAGCCATAATTCTGGAGGAAAGTAAACTCCACCATCTTCTAATTCTGAAGAAAAGCAAGTTGTGTTTTTTACGAGCAGTTCGTAATCGTCATTATTTTTGATCATTACCAAAATCCCTCTTCGATTTCGATCTTGTTTTCCTTTATATTCATCATTAATAATTTTGCTTTTTTGGGTGTCTTTGATGATGAAAACCAAATCTTCCTGGCCATCCAAATTTAAATCTCCTTTGATTTTTTTCAAAAATCACAAAACCTTTTGGTACATAATCTTCAGGAATATTTAAAACCTTTGTTTCTGAAATTCTAATTTTCTCACCCTCATTTGTTTTTTCTGTTTTGTTTTTTTGTTCGTTGGAAGCAGAGTTATTTTTGCAATTAGCGAATAAAAATAAACTCAAAATAAAGAAAATGCTTTGATTGAGTTTTGTGTTTGATTTTTTCATACAATTAGTTGATTTCGATGCAATAAGAAGTGATTTTCTGAATTATTTGTTGATTATCAAAGTCATAAATGTCGCAAGCGGATATTTTTGTTAAAATTTTATTTTCTCTTGAAAATTCAGCAGTTCCAGTAATGATTACAGTTCTTTCTTGGACAATTACCTTGTCCGTATTAAAACGGCATTGTATAGTTTTAAAATAGTTTGAAGTTTGATCACAATTATTAATTATTGCTGTTTTTCCGACAAAATTATTTTCTCCAACAATTTCCCAAACGGCTTCGTTAGCTATATAGTTAAATGTTTTGTCAAATTCTCCAAGTGAAAAATGGAGTGAAATTTCTTCGATTTTCATTATGAATTAAATGATAAGTTAACAATTATCTTTCAGCAATTTCCTTTAATTTTTCAAGTGCCAAGGGGTAAGTTTGATTCATGTATTCTGCAAATTCATCCAAACTATCTAATTCAACAAGTACTTTAGTTTGTTCGCCCTCTTTTTGAAAAGAATAATTTTCGAACCCGCCTGCCCATTTTTCAACCTCGGGACCTTCTAAAATTTCTTTGCCATCACTAACTAGTCCGATATGTTTAATAGATACAAATTGATTTGGGATGTTTTCTGCAATTACAGAGACCATTCCACCCAATTTCCCATTGCTATCTGTTCCTACGAACAAAATTTTATCTCCTTTTAACCAAGTTCCTTCAAAGGTAGAGCTTGAATTAAAAATTGCTGTCCATTCCTCATAACTTGATTTGTTGCTTATTCCTAACATCAAATCATAAATTTTCTCGCAAGAGGCGTCAATTTTTATTCTAAAACTTAATTTATTCATAGTTTATTTTTTTAATCCCTCAATATCTTTTCCATTTTTCGTCCTTTGGCAAGTTCGTCTACCAATTTATCCAAATATCTAACATTTCTTGTCAACTCATGCTCAATTTCTTCGATTCGGTAACCGCAAATTAGACCTGTAATTTTATATGCATTTGGGTGTATTTGTGCTTTCTCAAAAAAAGTTTTAAAAGTCACTTTTTGTTCAATTAATTCTTGGATTTGAGATTCATTAAAGTTTGTAAGCCAAAAGATTACTTGTAATAATTCATGTTCTGTTCGACCTTTTTTCTCAATCTTTGTCAAATAAAGGGGATAAACACTTCCAAAAGTTAATTTTTCGATTCGATCAATGTGTGCTTGGTTGATTTCCATTTTATAAAAGCGTTAAATGTTTTTACTCATCATAATACAAAAAATAAAAGGCTTCAACATTGTCTAAATAAGCTCCATCAAATCCAGCATTAATTATCTTTTTCATGTAAGAATTATCGTTGCCGTAGATGATTTCTTCCCAATCTTTTTTCCAAAATTTTACCCAAATTTCATCTTCATATCCTGAATAAGCTTTGTACAACCAATTTGGTGATTTTATTTTCCAGTCGGATTGCCAGTAATAACGATATTTTTCAGCAGAACCAATACTTATGTAGGAAATTACCATTCTTTTTCCACCATTGGCTTTTGTTTTTAGACTTTCAATTTCTGCTGAAGTAAATAAGTCATTGCCAAAAAAAGCATCAATAATAATTAAATCAAAATTTGTTGCCTTTATTGAATCTAAAAAACTTTGTTTACTAGTGTAATTTTCCGAACTGATCAAATACAAATAATTTCTCGCCTCACTTACTTTATTAATATTGTTCGAGTTTTCATTTAAGATGCTAGATGGAATAATTTTATAATCGTAGTTATCACTTGTTCTTGGAAATGGAATAAAACCGGCATCCGAATTAAAAATAAGCGATGAATCGAAGTCAGTTTGACTGACTGTGTAATCAGAAACTAGAATTGGTTTTTTTGTTTTTGCTTGAAGCAATAAATCTAAGCGATAATTATCAGGTAAAAACGAACCATTGTAAAATAATTCTTCAATTCCATACCCATCAATTGCATTGATAAAATTTTCGTCAAATCCTTCTCCATCGTCCAAAAATTTAAACATCAATTCTTCACCATTCTGAGGAATGATTGCAAAATTCGGATTTATGCCTTTTGAATATTTGCTAATTTCAATTACAAAATCTTGCATTTTTCCTCCAGCTCGATTACTTTTTCGTTCTTTTGAACAAGCAAATAGTAGGCTGATTCCTAAAATTATCGCTACGAATTTCATAATTAGTTAAATTTATTATTGAGTGTATAAATTGTTAAATTGCTTTAAGACTGCTAATTTATCAAAGTTTTCTGTTGATTTCCGAATGATTTCAGCATCATAAATTAACTTTTGCGAACAAAATTTTAGCAAAGTTTCAGCCAATGAGTTTGCGTCCAAATTTGGAACCAAAATTCCATTTTGAGTATCCATATTTTTCGCAATTCCAACAGGACTTGAAATTACTGGAATTCCACAAGACCAAGCTTCTGCAATGACACAAGAAAATGTTTCAAAACTAGAAAAGTGCACCAAGGCAGAAGTTTCTTTTAAGGCTGAAATGATTTCAGCAGAATTAAATGGTCCCACTAAACTTATTTTATCTTTTATCATTGAGTTTTCTATTTGATTTTCTATGTTTAGATTTTGTTTTTCAGCAATAATTTTAAACTCAAAATCTGGAAATTCATCAGCTAATTTTTCCATCGCTAAAATTATTTTGTCTATATTTTTAACTTTTTCCAAGGTAGAAATATGTAAAAACTTAATTTTAGTCTTGTTTGATTGCTCATTTATGCGGAACATTTCTCGATCAATCACATTTGGTATTAGTTCGACTTTTTTTCTTGGAAACAAATAATTTATTTCTTCTTTCAAAACATCAGAAACACAAGTGATTGCATTAGCAGCTTTAATGTTTTTGACAATAAAAACTTTTTGAATTGCACTCAGTTTCTGATAGTTTTCCCTAAAAAAATAAGACGCATGTTCACTTATTATTAACTTTTTCTGAAAATAATTTTTAGCCCAAAGAAACAATATACCTTTTTCTAAAATAACATGTCCGTGGATAAAATCAATGCCGTTGAGTGTTTTGGCAACCTTTTTAAAAGCTTTTCTTAGGTGAAATAATTGAAGTAATTTGTTGTTTTTCTTTGGATAAAATATTGTGATTTCGATGAAATTAGCGTTTATTATTTCTTCTTGAATTTTAATTTCCCCTTTATTTTCTGCAATAAAATTAAGAACTGTGCATTTATGATTTTCTGAAATTAATTCTATATGACGTTTCACAAAATTCCCACTAAATGGTTCTTTTTCTGATGGATACCAAGAAGGAATGTGGAGAATGTGCATTCAAAAGTCGAATTAATTTTTATTAAATTTTAAATATTCTATTGAATTTTCAAACTGAATTTTCAAAAAATAAATTCCTTTGGACAGATCTTCAATATAAAGCTTGTTGTTTTCTAAAATAAGATCATATTTTTTTCCATTAGCATCAAAAATGGCATAGTCTACAATCTTTTCTTCAAAATTGAGGTTTATAATGCTAGAACTTGGATTGGGATAAACCGAATTTTTGGTTTCTAAAATTTCACTTGTGGAAACAGTGCAAGGTAATAAATTAACTTTTTGCCAAATGGTGTCGTTGTATTGATTACCCAC
>JBIKSI010000035.1:0-25415 GCA_044348665.1 Crocinitomicaceae bacterium | reverse complement strand
TATAGTTTTACAACGAGAAAATCATACAAAATTATTAAAAACCCATAATTGGCTCTCAAAGCACTTGTCAACACGGGCTTATCTCGCTGTTCCACTACGTTACACGCGATTAAGCCTTATATGTTATAAGCTTGGCTTTTTTAATCAATCTATTTCCTGTTCAGTATAAACCCAGTCAGTTATGGGCTTCGGATTCAATGTTCTCATTTCTCTTATAGCCGCTTCTGTTGCTGTCCACCTGTGTTCATGCTTACCAAATAGTTCAATGTCAAAATGAGCAATAACGTCAAGCCAAAACATGCGTTTTAATAATGACTCAAATTTTGAAATCCATAATCGATGATCCAAGTCATCAAAATTTTTGAAGCTTGCCCCAAAAGTAATAATTTGGTTTCTGTGAAAAGTCGGTCCGGCTATAGTTAAAGGTGGAATGAACATAGACTTTATTATACAAGGAAAATCATCTTCGTCGGGAAGATTGTCGATTACATTTTTATTCAATTTATAAAGGTCATACCAATTGTCAGTATTCCCATGTGAACCATTTATTCGTCCATATAATATCGTTTCATGACTCATGTGTCTGCATCATTTTGTGTCTTGGAGGCTTTGTTTACAACGTTTTAATAAGCGTAATAATGGGCTTCCACTTGAAGACTGTTATAGGTATACTAATATTTTTCTTTTAGTTCGGGTATTGATGTACTTTGTTCAGCAAGAGTAATAATATATTTACATAAGTCTCTGAACTTTCTTTTTTTTAAATCATCCCTATAATCTAATGACCAAGTCGTTACCAAATTGTAATTCTTCGGTGTTTTTGCTTCTAAAAGTAATTGTGAGCCATCTCCACCTTGTTCTCCAATTTGACCAGCATTATACCAAAATTTAGAAATTCTAAGTCGTTTTTCAAAATCATTCCAAATAGAATCATTCAAATAAACTTTAAAGTCTTTATTTAGAGTTCCGCTGTGATACCCCCCATAACCATCACTTGTTTTTAATTCCAATATTATTTCACCATTGGTTTTTGAAAAAATAATACAAACAGGTTTGTGGAAGGATCTGAGCCATAAAAATCTATATTTTGTAGTATTAATTTCCTTTTGAATAGGATATTCCTTAAGTGCATATAGATGATAGGTATACCAGGCATTTTTAAATGAATCAAGAACTTTGTCTGAAAAACAATACTGATTAAAATCTTCGAAAGCAATAACGTCATGGTCATTTTTTGGATATGCTAAATTTTTAACAAAATATTGTCTTAATGAATCATTAGTGCTTAAGTCAATTGACTCCAAAATTTTAGGTTTTGTTTCATTTTGGCAGGAAACCACTAGAATTATAATTGTTGTATATACAAATTTTAATTTCATTGTGTTTTTTAAGTTAGCTTATTGTATTTAACGATTTGATTTAACTGAATAAATCTTTGCCAACAATTCTCAAAAATGTAAAGAATTAATTTAACAATATTCTAAAGTCTTTTGTCCAATGTCTTTCGTCTAATGTCTTTTGTCTTTTATCTAATGTCTTATGTCTTTTATCTAATGTCTTATGTCTAATATCTTTTATCTAAAGTCTACAGTCTTAACATCCTAAAATCCTCCTCCTACCTCATCCAATAATTAAACAAATCACTCTTTTTTTCAATACTAAATCGGTAACTTGGACGTTCATAGGAAGTCATAATCGCTTTTATTTCAAGCAATTGATCTTCTCTTGCGATTAGCAAATCTAATTGATCACCATCAGACAAAGATGCAAGAATACCTTCTACATCGGATTGATTTACTCGGTAACCATCGATTCCAATGATTTCGTCATTTACACTTAAGCCAGCGTCTTCAGCGGCCGATCCAGCTCTAATGCCCTTGATAATTGTTTTTCCATCAGAAGTGGATAAAGATGTTCCAAAATTTGGTTTTTTACTTCCTGTGTAATCAATTTTTAATCCAACAGGACTAAAAATCGAGGCAAAATCAGGAACTTTTGTTCCATTTACGTAATCTTTAAAAAATGACGACATATCCTCTCCCATAAAATCAGACAAAGCCTTTTCAAATTCTTGCTCGGAGAAACCTCTATTTAATTTTTTATAAAAATCTTTATACAAGCTTTGTAAAAAATCATCCAGACTTTTTTTCCCTTTAAACTTGGTGATAATTTTTGCATCTAAAATAGAAGCTAGCATCGCACCTCTGGAATAGTAAGTCATCGTTGTATTTGACGAATTTTCATTTGGTCGGTAAGCTTTTACCCATGCATCAAAACTTGAATGGGCAACAGGTTGTACACGTGTTCCAACAGAACCTTCAACATAATTAATCGTACTATTTAATTTCTGAATCATTTGATCTTCAGAATAATATCCTGCACGACGCAACAATAATTCATCGTAATACGAGGTAAATCCTTCCATGACCCACAACAAACTGGTATAATTTTCTTCGTCGTAATTAAAAGGCCCCAATTCTATTGGTCGTATTCGTTTCACGTTCCACAAATGGAAATATTCGTGAGCAACCAAAGACAAAAAACCAAGATAAGCATCCCCTTGGTAGGTCCAACGATTAACACTCAAAGTAGTTGAGTTAACATGTTCCAAACCACCTTGCCCATCAACTACATTGTGGATAACAAAAGTATATTCCTTATTTGGATTTTCACCAAAAACCTTAGTTGCTGCAGAAGTAATTTTTGCCATGTCCTTTTTCAATTTTTCAACTTCAAAATTCCCTGGTCCAAAAATAGCAACTGTGTGTTTCACTCCTTCCGAAGTAAAATCAAAAACCACCTGATTACCTATTTCAATAGGGCAATCAAGTAATTCGTCGTATGAATCAAACTTAAATGAAAAAGTATTATCGCTTTGAATATTTTCTGGATTTTTCTTCAAGGCAGTAGAAACCTTTTTAAAATCTTTGTACGGAATAACATCCAAGGTACCCGATTTTTCTTTCAATTTTTCTACGTACATAAAAATCCCAGGACCACTAACAAAAGCATGTGTTAAATCTAAAAAGCTTGTTCTTACACTTAATTCAAAAGAATAAACCTCATAATTAATTTTAACTTTTTTGGCATTTCCTTTTTTAACAAGCCACGAATTTTTGGTCTTTTTAACAACTTCCAAGGCTTTTCCACTTTCATCAAAAGCTTTCACCAAATTGACATTTTTTGCAAATTCTCTAATTAAATATGAACCTGGCGCCCAAACTGGCATTTTAATTTCCAATTCTTCTTCTTTAAAATCAGAAACTACCATTTCCACTTCAAAATAATGATTTTGTGGTTTTGGCATTCTCAATGAATAATGAATATTTTGAGAGAAAAAATTGAAACAAACAAGTAGTGAAAGTGCAAAAAGTATGTTTTTCATGGAATAAATTTTTAGTAAAAATAAAGCAATAATTTGAAATTACAAGTGAAAAAACGAAAATTCTTTTGAATTCCAGCTTGTTTCAAAGAGATGTGGATAATGTTTTTTCATTTCAGCATTCATCAGCTCAATCGGAACGTCAGAAAATGTGCCATAAAAATGTAAATATTCCATAAATCGTTTTTCGTTTTCAAATTCTTGAAACATCGAATCTGATTCTCCATCCCAAATAAGCGGTGAAACCTTTGAAAGTCGGCAAATTTTCTGGTCAAATGCAGGTGTACATTTCACCCATCTTTCGTTCAAAAAAAGTTCAACATAACCATGGAAAACAATTTCATCTTTTCGCAAGTAGGAAACTAATTTTTCTACCCCAATATGATTTGCTACGATGGCGAAACCAAGTCGAGAAGGAATCTCAAAATATCGGGCAATACTTGCTAATAAAATGGACTTTTCAACGCACCAAGCTCGTTTTTTTGAAACAATTTGACTAGATTTTAGTGCATTTACCCGTAAATCTAAATGATAAGGATCGTACAAAAATCCATCTCGAACCTTTTCGTAGAGAAAAATTGCTAATTCTTTTTTTGACTCAAATTTTGGAACATCTTTGAGGTAATTTTTGATTTCATCACTGGAAAAATCCAAAAATTCTGTTGCTTCCAAATATTGATTCATCTCAAATCAAAATTTTAATGGAACAAGTTCACCTAATTCGTTTCGTGAAAACCATTCCGCTTTTTTTCGAGCTTTTTGAATCACCACAAATTTGAATTTCTTTCCTTTTTCTTCCTCGTCGAAAAGTTTTGTAAAATATTCAAAATCAAACATTTTACTGGATTCCACATAGTATAAATCTTTATTCTCCAAGAAAAAACAAGCTGATCTTTTTGAAAAACTGACCTTATCCCCTACCCGTATGGACTGACATTTTGGACCATAACAATCCAACCAATTATAAAAAGTATTGAAGGTTTTTATGGAGTCTTTAAAATTCCAATGGTAAAAAACCAAGGAGTCTTTTTCTGTTTTCAAATACCATTTTTCAGAACTACTTGCTCCAAATCGATCGGGAAAAAACAACGTATCTATTTTGGCAATTTGCTTTTTGTCAAAGTCCAAAGAATCAATGATTAATTTTGTGAAATCACTTAAAGAATCAGCAAAAAATAGGTTCTTTTCCTTTTCCCCATCTGCTTTTTCTGAAAAATCATTTTTTGAGTCAGGACTTAGCTCATTAAAATCCAGCACTTCTTCCTTTTGATTTTTACAAGAAAATAAGGCCAGAAGAAAGCAAAAATAAAGAAAATAGTTCCTTTTTATCATGGAAATTTAGGATATTTTTGAAAGTTTGGTTCTCTTTTCTCCAAGAAAGCATGCTTTCCCTCTTGTGCTTCTTCAGTCAGATAATACAATAGAGTTGCATCTCCAGCCAATTCCATAATTCCTTGTTGACCATCCAATTCAGCATTCAATCCACGTTTAATCATTCGAATTGAAAGCGGACTCCTTTTCATGATGGTCTTACACCATTCTACTGTTGTATCTTCCAATTCACTTAAAGGAACAACTTTGTTAACCATTCCCATGTCTTCTGCCTCTTTAGCCGTATATTGATTGCATAAAAACCAGATTTCACGTGCCTTTTTCTGACCAACGTGGCGTGCCAAATAAGAAGAACCAAAGCCAGCGTCAAAACTTCCAACTTTTGGACCCGTTTGACCAAAAATTGCATTTTCTGAAGCAATAGTCAAATCACAAACAACATGTAAAACGTGACCTCCACCAATTGCGTAACCGTTAACCATCGCAATCACAGGTTTAGGCATCGAACGAATCATTTTGTGTAAATCAAGTACATTCAAACGAGGAACTCCATTTTCAGAAATGTAACCTCCAATTCCCTTCACATTTTGATCTCCACCAGAGCAAAACGCTTTGTCTCCAGCTCCAGTAAGTACGATTACATTCACATCTTGACGTTCACGACAAATATTCATCGCATCAAGCAATTCCATGTTCGTTTCTGGGCGAAAAGCATTGTAAACCTTTGGTCTATTGATGGTTAATTTTGCAATTCCTTCAAAAAATTCAAATTTAATATCTGAATAATCTTTTATTTTAGTCCAATTTCTAGCTGACATACAATTTAGTTTTTCACAAAAATAATGAAAAATATTCGTTGAATCGATTTTTGGATTGCTAGATTCTTAGTTAGCTTGTCATTTATTTAAAATCAAAATCTGGATAAAAACCTACTTCGCCCCATTATCAATCCAACATTGGATTAAATCGCGCTCTTCTTGTGTCATATTTGTTTTGTTTCCTTGTGGCATTGTTTTGGTCACAATTGCACGGTTCAAAATACGATCTTTGTACGCTCTAATTTGTTCTTCTGTATCAAACATAACTCCGTTTGGTGCAATTTTCTGCACATCGTCAGTCGGTTTGGCGGCGTGACATTGCGTACATCTTTTTTCAATAATCACTTTTACTTCCTTAAAAGTTGCTGGCACATCATCTTTACACACCGTTTTTTCTCTCGGAGCGGTTACAAATGTTAAAGAAATCATTCCCAAGATAGCCACAGGTAAGATCCAAACAGCTTTTTCTCCCTTTTCAATTTTGTTCAAATAATGTTTTACAAGAACACTACAAAGTGAAAGTCCAATTAACACATACCAATTAAATTCGTTGCCGTAAGTACTTGGGAAGTGATTGCTAATCATGATGTAAATTACAGGAAGTGTCAAATAGTTATTGTGACGCGAACGTAATAAAGCATTTTTACCTAAAACAGGATTTGGAAGTCTTCCCTCCTTGGCTGCGTTTACCATGGCTTTTTGAGAAGGAATGATCACTCGGAAAACATTTCCAACCATCATGGTACCAATTAAGGCTCCAACATGAATGTAGGCTGCTCTTGCACTAAATACATTCAAGAAAAAATAAGCAAATCCTGCGAGAAATAGGAACAAAACGAACCAAAACAACATTGGTTTTTTCGCCAAAGGAGATTTGCACAGTAAATCATAGACAATCCATCCTGTTGCCAAGGAAGCCATTCCGATTCCCACGGCTAAATTGGAAGGAATATCCAAAACTTCTTTGTCAATTAAATATACTTTTGCATCTAAATAATAAACGATTACCAATAAAGTAAAACCTGAAAGCCAAGTGAAATATGCTTCGTATTTGAACCAATGTAAATCTTTTGGGATTTCTTTCGGAGCAACTTTGTATTTTTCTAAATAATAAAATCCTCCTCCGTGCACAGCCCATAAATTCCCTGCTAATTCATCACGTAAATTTTCTGTTCTATTTAAACTGTTTTCCAAGAAATTAAAGTAAAACGAAGCTCCAATCCAAGCAATTCCAAAAACCACATGCGCCCAACGAACCACTAAATTTAACCATTCTACAACGTGAGATTCCCAACTCGTTCCTTGCACCAATTGATAAACAACGTATAAAAAAATGAATATTAAAGCCAAATAAATAAAGACATTTTTCTCCTCATGAATGTCAGCAATTTTTGTTTTTAATGACTCAGAATTATGTTCTTTACTTCGCTCTTTCAGGGCAACAACAACATTTTTCAATATTCCATAAGTGATGATGATGATAAACAAAAACAAAATCACGAAAAGCCAATTTGAAAAACTAAAATTTGTCTTAAATTTCTCAGCTGCGAATAATTCAAAGGAAAAAAAGACACTCACAAAAAGCACAAGAAACTTGATACTTGGAAATGGGTTTTTATCAAAAATTTGTTTAAAAAATGTTTTCATCTTCAGCAGTTTTTTTTAAGTCGCTTTTCAGGAATTTTGAATTTTATTGTTTACATTTGTTAAAACTAACTCAGAAATCATGACAAATAATAATGCTGAATTTGGTTTGTATAGTAAACGAATTCTTTCCGAAAAAGGACTTGTTGAGGGCACAATACTAATAAAAAATGGAATCATATCAAAGCTAATTGAAGGAAAATTTTCTGAGCAAGGAATTGAAATAAAAGACTTTAACGTTTTAGTAATCCAAGCTGGAATCATCGATTGCCACGTTCACATCAACGAACCTGGAAGAACTGAATGGGAAGGTTTTGAAACAATGACTAAGGCTGCGCTTGCTGGTGGAATTACAACTTTAGTCGATATGCCATTAAATGCTAGTCCTGTTACTACCTCAAAAAATGCTTTTGAAATAAAATTAAAAGCCACAGAAGGGAAATTGTATTGCAATTGTGCATTTTGGGGTGGAATTGTACCAAAAAACATTGATTTTTTGGATGAATTAATTGCAGAAGGAGTTTTTGGTATAAAAGCATTTTTAACACATTCTGGAATCGATGATTTTCCAAATGTAACTTTAGAAGATTTGAAAAAAGGATTACCAATTCTAAAAAAATACAATGTTCCACTTTTGGTGCACGCAGAATTAGACGAAATGCACGATGATTTACTTGCTTTTGAAAAAAATCCCACCTCTTATCAAGCTTATCTTAAATCTAGACCTAAAATTTGGGAAGACAATGCAATTGATTTAGCTATTTCTTTGTGCGAAGAATTTGACACACCGGTGCACATTGTACATTTATCTTCAGCTAATAAAATCGATAAAATTAAAAAGGCAAGGGCAAAAGGATTGAAATTAACGGTAGAAACTTGTCCGCAGTATTTATTTTTTAATGCGGAAGATATTCCAGATGCCCAAACCATTTTCAAATGCGCTCCACCAATTCGAGAAAAGGGAAATAACGATAAATTATGGGCCGCATTGAAGGATGGAACGATTGATTTCATTGTAACGGATCATTCTCCTGCCACTCCAAATTTAAAAGAAATTGAAAGTGGAAATCTCAAAAAAGCCTGGGGTGGAATTGCAAGTATTCAGTTTTCTTTGCCAATCATCTGGACTGAAGCTCAAAAACGAGGATTTTCAATAGAAGAAATAGGAAAATTAGTGAGTTCTAATATTGCTTCCTTTTTGAAATTAGAAAATTCGAAAGGAACAATTGCGGAAGGAATGGATGCCGATTTGGTAATTTGGAATCCTGAAGAAGAATTTGTTGTAAGAGAAGAAGAAATTCATTACAAACACAAAATTTCTCCTTACATGAACCAAAAATTAAAAGGCAAAATAAAAGAAACATTTATTGCAGGAAAAAAAGTGTTTGAAAACGGAAATTTCGTATCTTTACCGATTGGAAAAATTATTCTGAGAAAATAGAAGAAAACACTTAACTAATTGATAATATGGAAATTATAAGAACGGAAAAGCCAAAATTCACAGAATTAATCGATTTAGCTTCTGAGAAAATTGGTGGTCAAGCACTCGTTTGTAGCGACGATTTTTTTGCTGAAAAAGAGAATTTATTGAAACTTGGAAGAGGAATTTTTATTGCCGACAAATATACTGACCGTGGAAAATGGATGGACGGTTGGGAATCTCGCAGAAAAAGAGTTGAAGGTTATGATTGGTGTATTATTAAATTAGGTGCTTCAGGCAAAATTCGTGGTTTGGACATTGATACTAACTTTTTCTTGGGAAATCATCCGCCGCATGCATCTGTTGAAGTATGTAATGTTGCAGGAAATCCTAGTAACGATTTTTTATTATCTGATGAAGTAAATTGGACAGAAATCACTCCAAAATCTCATTTAGATCCAGGAAGTCAAAACTTTTTTGAGGTGAAAAACGATGAAATTTGGACACATTTGCGTCTAAACATTTATCCTGATGGTGGAGTAGCACGATTAAAAGTCTACGGAGAAGTTTACAAAAACTGGGATTTAGTTGCAAAAGACGAATTAATTGACTTGGCAAGCGCTGTAAATGGAGGAAAATCTGTTTTATGTAACGACATGTTTTTCAGTCACATGGACAACTTATTGATGCCAAATCGAGGTGCAAATATGGGCGATGGTTGGGAAACTAAACGAAATCGTACGCCTAACAATAGAGACTGGGTAGTGGTGAAATTGGCTCACAAGGGTCAAATCGAAAAAATCTTGGTCGATACCTATCATTTCAAAGGAAATTATCCTGATACGTGTTCCATTGAAGGAATTTCCATCAAAGATGAGCACGTTGATTTTAAGTCTGAATACTTAATTTGGACAGAAGTTTTACCAAAACAAAAATTGCAAGCTGACTTTGAACACTACTTTGAGCAGGAAATCACTAGTAAAGATGCATTTACACACATCAGACTAAATATTTTCCCTGATGGTGGTGTGAGTCGTTTGAGATTATTTGGTTTTATCAAAGATTAAGTATGACTTTAGAAGAATTCAATAACTTAGATACTCAAACAAGATTTACAGAACTTTTTAAATGCTGTGGATCAACAACGTGGGCGAAAAATCTGGCAGAAAAACCAACCTTTTCAAGCAAGGAAGAACTTTTTGCGATTTCAGATGAAATTTGGTCAAATGTAAGTCAAGAAGATGGTTTGGAAGCATTTACGCATCATCCAAAAATCGGCGATGTTTCCGAATTGGAAAAGAAATTTGCTTCCACCAAACATTGGGCTGGAAATGAGCAAGCAGGTGTAAATGAGGCTAATCAAGCAGTTTTGGAAGCACTTGCAAAGGGAAATCACGATTACGAAGCAAAATTTTCATACATTTTTATTGTCTGTGCCACTGGAAAATCTGCCGAAGAAATGTTAGCTTTGTTAAATGCCCGCATTGGAAACGACCCAGAAACTGAATTCAAAATCGCATTGGGCGAACAAAATAAAATTACAAAAATTCGATTAGAGAAACTTTTATCATAAATGTAGAATCTAGAATGTAGAATGGAAAATAGAATACATTCATAATTCTCAATTCTACATTCTCAATTATAAAAAGGGATGAGTCAAATTACAACACACATACTAGACACCTCAAAAGGTAAGCCAGCACAAGGAATTCAGATAATTTTGGAGCAACAAGTTTCAGAGAATTCTTGGAAAGAAATTAGACGTGGAAACACCAATGATGATGGTCGTTTACCTGGATTGGTTGCAGAAAATACCTTTCTTGATTTTGGAATTTACCGTTTGGTATTTGATACAGAAGCGTATTACAAAAACACACAAGTGGAAGGACTATATCCTTCGGTTTCAATTGCATTTAAAGTGACTGAAAATAAGCATTATCATATTCCTTTGTTACTAAATCCATTTGGATATAGTACCTACCGTGGAAGCTAAATAGAAAATAAAAACATCAAACTTTGCAAACCTAGCGAAATACTTAGCGAACTTTGCGTTTAAACTAAAAAAATATGAAATTAACCCTTTCAAACGAAGCAAAAGATTCGATCCTAAATGAATTAGGAGTTGCGAATAAAGCATTTCAAAAAATTTATCCAGGAGATAGAGCAGACAGACAACCAGTGCACACAGTTTATGGTGGTGCAGACTTATTTACCGCTGAAACTGCTGAAAAAATGGCTGGTGCTGCGATGAAAACCTTAACGAGTAACGCTGCAAATTTTGTAGAATTCGCCAAAGCAATTGAATTACCGGGACACGATGCCTTGCCAAATGACCCAGTAGAAATTGAAAAATTAATCAAACGTTTAGAATCACTTTCTTACGCAGATTTAAAAAAAGAAGCAGCTTGGTTATCTTATACCACTTACAATAAAGTAATCAATAAATTAAAAACAGAAGCGCTTGAAGATTTCAGAATTGATTTTGAAGATGGATTTGGAAATCGTTCTTGGGAAGAAGAAGATGAAACAGCCGTTAGAGCAGCTAAAGAAGTTGCAAAAGGGATGAAAAACAATTCTTTATCTCCATTTATTGGAATCAGAATCAAACCTTTTACAGAAGATTTAAAAGAAAGAGGGACAAGAACCTTGGATATTTTCTTAACAACATTAAATGAAGAAACTGGTGGAAAATTACCTGCTAATTTTGTTGTTATGTTACCAAAAGTTACTATTCCTGAGCAAGTTGCAGCTTTGGTTAAATTATTTGAAGTAATTGAAGACAATACGCAATTTGAAAAAGGTTCCTTAAAAATGGAAATGATGGTAGAGCAAACACAAGCCGTTATTGACCAAGATGGGAAAAATCCACTTCGAAATTTCGTATTGGCATCAAAAGGTCGAATGATTGCAACCGCATTTGGAACTTACGATTATACTGCACATTGCAACATTACAGCGAAATATCAAGATATGGGTCACGCAGTATGTGATTTTGCGCATCATTTCATGAAAGTTTCTTTAGGAGCAACTGGAATTTGGTTGTCTGATGGAGCAACAAATGTGATGCCAATTGGTCCAAATCGTGGAGATAATTTAACAGCAGAACAACTTGCTGAAAATAGAATGGTTGTTCACCGTTCATGGAAAAAGGCTTTCGATCACACACGTTATTCTTTATGGAAAGGATTATACCAAGGTTGGGATTTGAATCCCGCACAATTCCCTATGCGCTACGCTGCTGTTTATTCTTTCTTTTTAGAAAGTTACGAGGACGCAGCAAAACGATTGAAAGCATTTGTTGAAAAGGCTGCTCGTGCAACGCTTACAGACGATGTTTTTGATGATGCAGCAACAGGACAAGGTTTGCTTAATTATTTCTTAAGAGCAATGAATTGTGGAGCAATTTCAATTGAAGAAGTTCTTGCAACAGGTTTGACAATGGAAGAAATCAGAATGCGTTCATTCTTGAAAATCTTAGAACACAGACGCAAACAAAACGCGTAATTATTTTTAAAATGTATTCAAGAGCCACAAATCAGGAGATATTAATCGATTGATTTGTGGCTTTTTGGTTTAAGATATTCATTTTTGAAAACAAATCTGCATTTTTTTGATTACTATTTATTATTTGGAAGTATAAATTTTAAATTGTAGCTTTGATTTTACAATAACAAAAAAATGAAAATAAAAGCAGATATTGACTTTCTTAGCCCTACAAAGTATCAATTATTTTCATTTCGGAAAAACACATTTTCCTTTATCATATTCCTATCTCTTTTGTCCGGAAATAATTTTGGACAGCTATCAGAAAACAGAAAATTTGAACTTGATAGTATCACAAGTTTTATTCCAAAAAATCAAATTCAAATACTTGATAGTGTCCACAGTTTTATCAATAGACACGGTATTAATGAGGAAGAAAAAATTTGGATGTTTTATGGCTATATTGCCACTTATCTGAAATATGATAAAGAAAGAGCTAAAGATTTTATAGCACCCGATTTTTCTCCGCAATTCACTGCGCAAAGAAAAAAAGGTGTTTGCAGAGACTTTGCTCGCGTTTTTGACTATTTATGTGAAAAAAGTAAAATCACTAGCTTTTCAATTGGTGGCAAAACAAAATCAGGACTTTTTTACAAAATCAACTGCATCCTGCATCGCATGAGTCTGCAAACAAATCATCAATGGAATATCGTTCGCTATAACAACAAATGGCATTTGATGGATGCAACTTGGAGTGGAATTAAAGAAAAACAAAAAGGTAAAATTTGGAATGCAAAAACTAAAACTTTCCAGCAATATTATATTTTAAGGGCAGATAGAAAATTTTATGATTGTGAACCAAAATTCATGGCAAAAAATCATGTTCCCATTCATCCTGCGTTTTTTTTGATTGATTCCATTCCAACATTCAAAACTGGGTTAAAAAAACCGAACAAACAAAAATACTATAGTTCAAACTTCAACTATAATCAATCATTAGATTCTTTAATTAAATTGCAAAACCCTACATTTTCAGGTAAATTTAATGATTCTGTATTAAAATATTCCGAAGTTTTCATCTTATTATATGAGTATAATTACTTAATTTCAGAAGGTAAATGGAAAACATCAAGCTATTTCAATCCCACTCTTTCCTATTATGATGAGCGAATTCAACATGTAAAAAAAGTGACAGAGTTAATTAAAAAAAACATGAGATTCGACTTTAATGAAAAATACTTAAAATACGAAAAGGAAATGTTGGCAAAAAGGGAAAAACTTCGAATAAAACTTGAAAAAGAGAACAAAAAAAAGAAAAAAACCAAATAAATTTTGGCACAAAAAAAGCTGACTCCATCACAGAATCAGCTTAATATCTATTTTTAATCAAAAAGTAAATTATTTTCTTCCTTTCAATTTATCTTGTTGCGCTTTTTGCATTTGCTCCAATCGCTCTTGAAATTTTGATTTCTTTTTAGTGTCACCTTTTGCAGATGCTGTTGCTTTTTTTGCAGCCATTTTTGCTCTTAATTTTTCCTCGTCAACAAAGAAATATTTAATTGCAAGCATAATCAAAATTGAAATTAATGTAGAAATGAAATAGTAATAACTCAAACCTGACGAATAATTATTAAAGAAAAATATCATCATAAATGGGAAAATATACATTAACACTTTCATATTTGGCATTCCAGGTTGCTGTTGTTGCTGCATTTGTCCACTGTTTAACCAAGTGTAAACCAAAGTTGTAACCGCCATCAACAAGGTGAATAAGGAAATATGATCTCCATAAAGCGGAATGAAGGTACCAAAGTTATAAACTGAGTCATAAGAAGATAAATCTTCCGCCCATAAAAAAGGTTTTTGTCTCAACTCAAAAGCTGCTGGAAAGAATCGGAAGACCGCTAATAAAATTGGCATTTGAATCAACATCGGAATACAACCTGCCAAAGGCGAGGCACCACTTTCCTTGTACAAGGCCATCATTTCCATTTGCTTTTTCATTGCATCTTCCTTATTTGGGAATTTCGCATTTAATGCTTCGATTTCTGGCTTCAAAATTTTCATTTTTGCAGAAGAAACATACATTTTCCATTGAATTGGTGTTAAAAACAATTTCAAAATGATTGTTAATAATAAAATTACCAAACCAAAACCTAAACCAGTTGATGCCAAGACATTAAACATCGGTTGGATCGCATAAATGTTAATCCATCTAAATAATCCCCAACCATAGTTGATTACATCTTCATAATTTGAATCGTATGATTTTAATAATTCATAATCATTTGGAACAAAGGAATAAGTCATT
Organism: Crocinitomicaceae bacterium; assembly: GCA_044348665.1. Taxonomy (GTDB): domain Bacteria; phylum Bacteroidota; class Bacteroidia; order Flavobacteriales_D; family Crocinitomicaceae; genus M2408. Next base: position 11,025 of record JBIKSI010000035.1, on the reverse strand, counting down.
TTTGTAGATGCTTTATTTCCTTTTAAATCAATTCCAACCTGTGATTTGTACTTTTTGATGTGTGTGAAAAACTTTTCATCTCCCGCCTTAAAATTTCTTACCTTAATTTCGGCTTTCTTGTTTGAAAATGGTGTTTCTGGTTTTACTATGGCAGAAAAGTAACTTTGTTTGAAAACAATCCATTCAATTGGTTTTTCAAGTTGAAGTTCATCGTCAGCCATTTCACTCAAATAACTAAAATCTTCTTTGTCGTATTTGTAACAAATGGTAGAAACTCTTTTTTGCTCACTCAATAGCCTTTCAGTTTGCTTCATGTCTGCATTCCAAACAAAATTCGACTCTTTCGCGTCAAAACCTTCTTGTTTGATTTCGTAAGACATATCGTATTTTCCAGCTTGCAATTTGTAGTTAAAAACTACTTTTTTGCCATCTTCAGTTTTCCAAGCCAAACTTACACTGCTTTTTGTTTTCTTTACAATTTCAAAATTTTGCTTAGCGGTAGAAAAATTTTTCCCTTCTGAGGTAAATGAAAGTTCGTTGGTAGCATCATTCGCTCCAAACAATTTCATTGGATTTTTTTTCTTCTTTTCATCTTTAGAAAAATTATCTCTATAAGAACGGTATTCATTCAAATACACTGCTGAAACAATTCCACCTTTTGTTGAAATATCAACCAATAATTTATCAGATTCAAGACGAATAATTTCTTCTTTCACTTCTACTTTTTCTGCAACTTTTTCAGTCTCATTATTTGCAATCGTTGTTCCAGTAGTTTTTGTTAAAGTATCATTAGATTTAGAATTTACTTTCTCCTCCTTTTCAACTTCTTTTTCCTTTTCTTTTTCTAAAGCTAATTCTTTTTTCTCTTTTGCTTCTTGAGCTTTCTGAGCCTTTAATTCAGCTTCGTTGGGCTTATTCAATAAGGTGAAAGTAACCAAAATTACTCCAATAATCCCTAAACCTATGACGGTATTTCTATCCATTTCTATTATTTAACTTATTTTTTGTTCTCTATTGATGCGTTGATAAATCCGACAAAAAGTGGGTGCGGATTCTCAACAGTACTTTTATATTCTGGGTGAAATTGAACTCCAACAAACCAAGGATGATTCGGAATCTCAACAACTTCAACCAAACCTGTATCAGGATTTGTTCCAGTTGCAATCATTCCTTTTTCCTCAAATTGCGCCAAATATTCGCTATTAAATTCGTATCTATGACGGTGTCTTTCAGATATTAATTCTGCGTTGTAAGCAATTGCTGTATTCGAATTTGGTTTCAGTTTACATTTATATGCACCCAAACGCATCGTTCCACCAAAATTGGCAATATTTTTTTGTTCCTCCATCATACTGATAACAGGAAACTTGCTATCTTCATCAATTTCAGTTGTATGTGCATCGGTCATGTTTAACACATTACGTGCAAATTCAATTACGGCACATTGCATTCCTAAACAAATTCCTAAAAAAGGAATGTTTTTCTCGCGAGCAAATTTTACTGCATCAATTTTTCCAGAAATTCCACGTGAACCAAAACCTGGAGCAACTAAAATTCCGTCCAAATCACTTAATTGACTTTCAATGTTGCTTTTTGTTAATTTTTCAGAATGGATCCATTTTACATTAACACGACATTCATTTGCAACGCCAGCATGAATGAAAGATTCAGCGATGGACTTGTAGGAATCCTTTAATTCTACATATTTACCAACCAATCCGATATTTACTTCTTTCGTTGGATTTTTCAAAGTGTGTAAAAAGGCTTTCCAAGTATCTAAATTTGGAACTGTCTTTGAAGGTAAATTTAATTTCTCCAATACAACTTTGTCTAATTCTTCAGCTTGCATCAGCAATGGAACATCGTAAATTGTTTCTGCATCACGAGATTCTATCACCGCATTTATACTTACATTACAAAATTTTGCAATTTTCTTACGTAAGGTCAAATCCAATTCATGTTCTGTTCTACAGCATAAAATATCTGGCTGAACACCAAGTTCAAGTAATTGTTTTACAGAGTGTTGGGTTGGTTTTGTTTTTAATTCTCCTGCAGCAGCAAGGTATGGAATCAATGTCAAATGAATTACTAAACAATCACTTTCAAATTCCCATAACATTTGTCGAACAGCTTCAACATAAGGCAAAGACTCGATATCACCAACTGTTCCACCAATTTCTGTAATTACAATATCAAATTCACCTTTTTTACCTAAAATTTGAATTCTGTCCTTGATTTCATCTGTGATATGAGGAATAACTTGAACCGTTTTTCCTAAAAATTCACCTTTTCGCTCTTTTTCAATTACTGCTTGGTAAATTCTACCAGTTGTTACATTGTTCGCCTGAGAAGTTGGAACATTTAAAAAACGTTCATAATGCCCTAAATCTAAATCAGTTTCTGCACCGTCATCCGTCACAAAACATTCACCATGCTCATAAGGATTTAAGGTTCCTGGGTCAATATTGATGTAAGGATCTAATTTTTGAATGGTTGTTTTGTATCCTCGCGCTTGCAATAATTTAGCTAAGGAAGCTGAAATAATACCTTTTCCAAGAGATGATGTAACACCGCCTGTTACAAAAATGTATTTTGTTGAATTTGACATGAAAAGTAATTTGTAACTACGGGGGGCAAAAGTAATGTTTTCTTATCAATTAAGCTAAGAAAAAATGTTAAATACTTTCAAAAATCAAAATTGAGCTGCAACTTGCATCATTTACCCCAACCGAAAAACAAAAATGACATTCCTCTTTTTGACGATTTGGAAGAAAAAATCCAAAGTAGAATTAGTAAAATAGCTAACAACACAAGACTAAATACAAGCCATCCATAGGTAAAAAAGAGATAAGCTAAAAGCAGTGCTAATAAGCAATATGCTAAGATTGTAAAAAATATTCTGAAAGAAATATTGAACGCTCTCAAAAATACTGTTTTCAAGGTTTTGGGCTTTTTCCGGTACGCTTCTTTATTATTTTCGGGCAAATAATCAGCATTTAAAAATAAAAAAACTATAAATGAAAGCACAGAAAGAATTATCCCACTGCATACACCTGCCAGTGCGACGAAAAACTGAATCAAAGCATCCAAGAACAAAGAATTAGTAAAACGAACAGGCCCACGTTTCTTAAATTTTTCTTTTTTCTTCTCTTCTTTCACTTTCGTGATTTTGAATGCTTTTTTCTGCTTCGTAATACTATTCGAATTGAAGCCTACATAAGCGTCATCTTGATAATCTATTTTTTCATAATTGTTTGGAATATATTCAAGCGAATCTTCAGAAGATAAATCTACAGTATCAAAGTTGTCTATTGCATCTATTGATGAATTTTCTTGCTGAGAAATAAAGGCTAATGTACTTTCATTTCCGCGACTAGATTTTTCAGATACAGTATTCCTCTCGGAAAACTTCCCAGCATTAAACTGCACAAAATACCCTCTATTAAAAGTTCTTTTTTGAACTGTACACGAATTACTGAGTGCGAAAATGATTGATAAAATCAAAAAATAATATTTAGCCATACTTCATTAAAACTATTATCTCTAAAATTTGTGTACATTTGTTTCAGAATTAATGAACACACCTAAAATTCAAGTAGATAAAAGTAATTATAATTTTCAAAAAATAATTGTGTTTTTTGGATTATTATTGTTTTTCATAAAAATTTTCGCTTGGTATTTAACAAAATCAGTTGCGATTTATTCGGACGCACTTGAAAGCATCGTCAACATTGTAGCCTCCTTCTTAGGACTTTATAGCTTGTATTTAGTCAGTAAACCAAAAGATAAAGAACATCCTTACGGTCATGGAAAGGCTGAATTTCTCACTTCGGGAGTTGAAGGAGTGCTAATTGCAGCTGCTGGAATCGTAATTTTCGTGGAAGCCCTTCAAAATTTATTCCTCGATACTAAAATCATCAAAATAGATTACGGAATTATTCTTGTTTTGATTACAGCACTAATCAATTTATCACTAGGACTTTACGCAATAAAGAAAGGCAAAAAATCACATTCACTGGTACTACAAACAACGGGAAAACATTTATTAACAGATACTTATTCGACTTTTGGAATTATTATTGGCTTAATCTTGCTTTATTTCACAAATATTAAGTGGATTGATAGTGGAATCGCCATTATTTTTTCCTTGGTAATTTTCTATACGGCGTTTAAAATAATTCGAGATTCAGTAAGTGGAATCATGGATGAAGCCGATGAAAAATTAATTCATGAATTGGTTGATTACATTCAAAAACAAAGAATTCCTGCTTGGATTGACCTTCACAACTTAAGAATTATTCGCTACGGTGCCATGTTACACATAGATTTTCACCTTACTCTCCCCTATTACATCACCGTTGAAGAAGCACATAATGAAATGGAAAAATTGGATAAACTCATAAATTCCCATTTTTCCGACCGAGTCGAATTGTTTATTCATACAGATCCTTGTCAAGATTTCTCGTGCAAAATATGCTCAATATCAGATTGTAAAGTGCGAAAAAACGCTTTTGAAAAAACCTTAGCGTGGAATTTTGAAAATATTTCTCCCAATCAAAAACATAAATTGTGACAAATAAATGATAATGCACTCAAAATTAATCTGTTCTTTTTGATGATTAATCTAAAAAATAGCACAGATTATGCTAGAATCATAATAATGTGTAACTTAGCAACAATTTTTGCGTTATAGAAATATATGAAACCAATTTTAAATATCATTTTTATCTTCATTGCTTTGAGCTACACAGCTCAAACTGATAGTTTGCTATTTGAAAGAGAGCAACAATTAAAAGAATATTTGAATGACTTAAGGGCTTCAAAAACAAATGAAGAAAAAGAAAAAGCAAATTTAATTTTTAAGGAATTTTTACATGAAACCATTCAAATGAAAGGTGCCTTTGAATATCCTTTTTCAGATTTGAAAACTTTGGGTTCAATAAAAAGTCCTGATAATTCCTTTAGATTATTCAATTGGAACGTAGAACAAGAAGAAAGAACAAACAAATATTATTGTTATGTTTTGCGTTTTGACGAGAAGAAAAAAGAATGGAAAACCATTGAATTAATTGATAATTCTGTTGCTTTACAAAGACGTCCAGACGATATTTTAGATGAAAAAAATTGGTATGGTGCTTTGTACTACAAAATCATTCCATTTGAAAAAGGAAATAAAACCTTGTACACTGTTTTAGGTTGGGATGGAAATAATTCCCTGAGTAACATTAAACTTATTGATGTTCTTTCCTTTACAGGTGATCGCGTAAAACTTGGAAGTCCGATTTTTAAAACCGCAGACGGCTTACAAAAAAGATTATTTTTCGAGCATTCTAACAAGGCATTTATGTCGCTAAGTTATGATGAAACAAGAAAACGTATTATTTATGACCATTTGTCACCAGAAACTCCAAGTATGGTTGGTATGTATGAATTTTATGTGCCAGATTTATCTTATGATGAGATGGTGTTGAAAGGTTCAAAATGGATTGTAAACGAAGATGTTGTAGGAATTAATAATAAAGAATCAAAATCATATACCCTACAATACATTAATAAGAAAAACAATAAACTTGCGAAAGCAAATGTTAAGAATAAATGGAACGATCCAAGTGACTTGAATGCTCCTGGTGGAGGAAATGTGCACATTGCAAAACTTCCTGGCGATGAGATTGAGAAAGCAACTCATACAGAAACGAAATCAACTGATCAGACTCCAAAAATTACCAAAAAACAAAAAAGGAATTCAGAATTTTCAATGAATCCATTTTTGAAGAAAAAAAGGTAGAACAAATTAAAAGTATTTTTGTAAATTAGTCTCATAATTCATTTTATGAGGCTTTTTTTATGTGTTTTAGTTTCGTCTTTTATTTCGTTTTACGGACGAAGTCAAGATTGTAATGCAATACAAAATCTTTCTGCGTCACAAGAGGCACAGCTAGCTCTAATCATCGATCAACTGGAATTGGAGCTTGAAAACGAGGATTTACATAAAATTGATTCTCTCAATGAAGTACTAAAATCCATCCTGGGCGATCAAGCTGGACTTCCCGAAAGTTTAGAACAATTTAGACCATTATCCGAAGAAACAGCTTGGATAAGCGAAACAATTGCACTTGAACTTTCACGTCAATTAATTTCCAATGATAGTCTAGCATATGTTAATTTATGGAAATTAGCTTTAGGGCAAAAACCCCCAACTTATCAACCCCATTCCATATTTCTAAGAACCGCAGCGGAATTTGGTTCTGGACTGCTAAAGATTGCAAATAATGAAACCGACCTCGTGCGCAAAAACCTATATCGCACATGGGCAAAACAAACATTTGATTCCTTGCTAACTAAACAATTACCAAATGGCGCATTTCCTTTTCCCGATTTACGAACATACAATGATCCGACATTCTCTTCCATTATTCAAAATTTTTTGAATTCTTGTGGACCAGATTCAGTTAATGTACTACAAAACGGATGGATTATTGATGATAAGGAAACAGGTGAGTTTAAATTCGACGCAGGAATAATTGCAAACTCACTTTATGAAGCATATTATTTCCTAAACGATCAACACTACAAAGATGCGGTCATTTCAATTGGAAATTATTTGAAAAACCTAAAATTTAATACGAATTACAACTACAATAGCTTTTCTGTCTTGGGACTAGTTCGAGCTTTTCAGCTAAGCAATGACGTTTCTTATTTAAATAGGGCAATTGAAAACCTGAGATTTTCTATTTCGCCTGGACAAATAAACAAAGGCAGGTGGCTTGATGGTCACAATGCGAGTTCACGATATCACAGCATCATTATTCAAAACACAGCTGCGATTTCATCCTTGATTCCCGAAAATCATCCTAATAAAAACGCAATTGATTCCATGTATTTTTTGGCAAGTAAAAACATCCTTGAACAAACATATACTTGTGGATCGTCTACTTCATTCAACTGGTTGATGGAAAACTACCTCCACCCTAATCTCCTATTCACAGCAAATTTTAAAGACTCCATTACTGTTCTAATAGGGAAACAAATCAATCAAACCTTAGCACAGGGTGATTATTTAGACGTTTCACTAATTGGAGATTACTTGGAACTACTGCATCATTCTGCAAATTTGGAAGATAAATTCAAGAAACATCCATTTCTTGTTTCTCCAAATCCTTTTTCAGAAACAATGTTGATTCAAAATTTTGAAAATCAATCCCTTGAAATACAAATTACTGATCTACTGGGGAATATTGTTTTTGAACAAAAGCATAATTCAAACCCAATAACATTAAACCTTTCTAGCTTAAAATCAGGAAATTATTTACTCGTATTAAAACACAAAGATGAATCATTTTTTCAAAAAATCATCAAATTTTACCCCCCATTATCTTATGCATGAATAAGTTTTGGCATAAGTTTTGATATTCTGTTTAAAAATATTATTAACATGAAAAAGCTCGTTTATATCTCTGGAATTTTTGCATTTTCGCTCTTATTGTTAAGTGCAGACAACGTTTCTTTACCAAGTGTAACAAACAATTCATTTCAAGTCGGAGAAAAATTAAGGTATCGAGTTACCTATGGTTTTGTGGATGCTGGAGAAGCAATCATGGAGGTTAAAAGTACAAGTAAAAAAGTCAATGGCCGAGATTTATTGCATCTAAAAGGAACAGGAAGAACATTGGGAGGTTTCAATGCTTTTTATAAAGTACATGACGTTTACGAAAGTTATGTAGACAAAAAAGGAGTTTTCCCTTGGTTTTTCGTGAGAAGAGTTGACGAAGGAGGTTACAAAATCAATCAAGATTATGCTTTTAAGCACGATAAATTAAAAGTTGACAATGGCGAGGGCAAGGAATTTAAAATTCCAATGGGAATACAAGACATGGTTTCTTCTTTTTATTATGCTAGAACCTTAGATTTTAAAAACATGGTAAAAGGAGACATCATTGAGTTTAAATGCTTTATGGATGATGAAATTTGGCCATGCAAGATAAAATATGTGGGAGATGAAGTGATTCACATAAGAAAAGGGAAGTTTTCATGTAAAAAATTCATTCCAATAGCACAAAAAGGTCGTTATTTTGAATCTGAAAATGACCTAAACTTTTGGATTACAAATGATGAAAATAGAATTCCAATCTTGGTACGTGCAAAACTTCCAGTTGGAACAATTAAATTGCACCTTGTGGAATGGGAAGGATTGAAACATGATATTAGTAAAGTACTAAAAAAATAGAATCGAAAACCTTGGCGTAGAAGTCAAGGTTTTTTTTGCCAATAAAAATTTTATCCTTTCAAGACAAATTTTCTTATCACGATAAAAAAAGCAATGAAAGTAGAATAAAAAATAAAAAATGGAATGATTATCTGTGGGTAATTTAAGGATAAAAGTACTGCAATTATTAGCAATTGAAATCCCAATCCATAAATAGAAATCAAAGTCATAAACCATTTTGGAGATTTTGAACCTTGATGCGCATTTTGATCCATGAAATGAATGATTTTGTCAAAAATTCCGTAAAAAATCAAATAACACGAAAATAGAAAATTAACAATCTTTTGACTTTCTCCGTGCAATGCTGTTGGTGTTTTGTACTCAAAAATTTTGCTTGTACTGTCTCCTCCAACTGACTTGTTTCGCAAAATAACATAATAATAATTGTACAAGGTTCCTTGCAATTGGCAAGCGAAAAAAGCAATAAACGCTAAATAGAACGGAGTTTTAGTGATGTAAGAAATTGTAGTAAAGAAAATAAAGTTCAACAAAATATCGAGCAAACTATCTAAATACCTACCGATATAAGAAGGTTTATTTTTCAATCGAGCCAATTCTCCGTCAGCAGCATCAATGATCGATTTTAAGATTAAGAATAATCCTGCAAGTACATACTTTCCTTGAAGCATAAAATATACCGCAATTAATCCGAATAGTGCAAAAAGCAAACTTACATGGATTGCGTTAAATGGTGTGTTTTTAAGGAGTTTGGCGAAAAGTTTCCCCGGTGATCTTCCATAATCAGATAAATCCAAAAATTTATCCTTCTTTGCAAGTTTTGACATTTAAATATAAAGAAGCGATTGTTCTGACACTATAGACAGTTCACAAAAGTACACAATTTAGAATTGATATTGTTTTTTTATTTTTGAATTACAAATCAATGTCCAGATTAAAAGTTTTTTGGAGAGAAAATAAATTTGCATTCTTTTTAGAAAGTGCTAAAAATTTATCTTTTCCACTTAATAATTTTGTGTTTTCTTCCTGACTTTCAATTACTTGAAAATGAAGTTGGATGCTGTAATTTTTTAATGCTTCTCTAATAAATTCTATGATTTCGGAAAGATTAGTTTGAATAATATCAATTTGCACCTGATTATCACACTCATGATATACATCAGTATCATTTATAATTTTCGGATCACGTTTGTTTAAGGCAAAAAATAAATTCTCCAAACCTTTTTCCTTCATTTTAAAAGCCAATTGCTTCCATGCCATCTTTAGCTGGTCCAAACTGAAATTTTCATGCACACGATTATTGAAATTTGTGTCAGACTCCGTTTGTGTTTCGCTAGATTTTTGTTGAATCTGCTTGATTGAAAGGTGCTGAGTATTTAAATTGCCTAGTGGAACAGTTGTTTTTTGCGGTTCAACTTTAACTTGATTCAAAATCGATGTTGGAGGAGGTGTTTTTGCTTGAACACTTGCTCCTTGTTTTCTAAGACTTTGTCCCGGAAAGGGAATAATTTCTGGTCGATCAGTTAGGGATTTTTTTTTTCATGCTCATTTTTCAATGAACATAACTGCATCAAGGCTAACTCGACCAATAAACGTGTATTTTTTGAAGATTTGTAATCAACATCAGCTTTGCTAAGAATAGCCAAAGCTCGTAAGATAATTTGAGAATCAACAAGTTTGGCTTGTTCAACAAATCGATTTTCAACTTGTTCACCCACCTCAAGCAATTTTGCTGTTCTAAAATCCTTACATACCAAAAGATTTCTAAAATGAGCAGCTAATCCATTGATAAAATGATGACCATCGAATCCATTTTCAACTACATCATTAAATAAAAGCAAACAAGATGGAATATCCTCTTTTTGGGTATATTCAACGATTTTGAAATAATATTCATAATCAAGAATATTCAAATTTTCGATTACTGCTTTGTAAGTCAAATTATTACCTGCGAAACTTACAATTTGATCAAAAATGGATAAGGCGTCACGCAAAGCTCCATCTGCTTTTTGAGCAATCAAATGTAAACCTTCAGATTCAGCATTAATCCCTTCTTTTGTGGCAATAAACATCAAGTGATCTGCAATGTCTCTTAATTTAATTCTTTGGAAATCAAATATTTGACATCTTGATAAAATCGTTGGGATAATTTTATGTTTCTCAGTTGTTGCTAAAATAAATATGGCATGAGCAGGCGGTTCTTCCAAGGTTTTTAAGAAAGCATTAAACGCCTGATTTGTCAACATGTGAACCTCATCAATGATATAAACCTTGTGAGTTCCAATTTGTGGAGCAATTCTCACTTGATCAATTAATACACGAATATCATCCACCGAGTTGTTGGACGCTCCATCTAATTCATACACATTTAAAGATGCACCTTCATTGAAAGAATTGCAGGAATCACACTTATCGCATGCTTCTACCTCATCTGTAATGTTAAAACAATTGATTGTTTTTGCTAAAATACGTGCAGTAGTTGTTTTTCCCACACCACGAGAACCACAAAACAAAAATGCTTGAGCCAGATGCTCGTTTTTAATTGCATTTTTTAATGTACTCGTAATGGATTTTTGACCAACAACCGTTTCAAAGGTTTGCGGTCTATATTTTCGGGCTGAAACAACGTAATCACTCATAACTATGACAAAATTAAGCTATTTTTTTGTTTGAAAATTAAATGTTGATAAGTATTATTTCTCATACTTAAAAATCCAACCTTTAACAGCAGATGATTTCAATGCAGCACTTGCTTCTTCCTTACTCGCAAATGATTCGTAAGCAACCAAATATAATTGATCAAA
>JBIKSI010000141.1:0-8148 GCA_044348665.1 Crocinitomicaceae bacterium | reverse complement strand
GCCTCATCAATAAAATCAAATTGGGACAATCCACTTAAAGCAATAGAAATGGCAATTACTCATCTTGAAAAATATTTTGACCCTATAAACTCAAAACCTCCAAGTTAATTTGACAAAGTAGGATTAAAATTGAAAAATGAATACCGTTTTTTTACAAAATACATCATTTGACGCATTAAAAATTAATGAATTTGAAAAGTATTTCTTATTTTTACCATCAAGATGATTTTAGAATTAGAAAATATTAGTAAATCTTTTCAGCAAAAAATCGCCCTAGATGACGTTTCATTAAGCTTGAAAGAGGGAGAGATTTTTGGATTATTAGGCCCCAACGGAGCTGGAAAAACAACTTTGATTCGTGTAATAAACAAAATTATTGCTCCTGAAAAAGGTTCGGTTCGTTACAAAAAAGATCTTCTCCTAGAAAAGCACTTATCAAATTTTGGTTACTTGCCAGAAGAAAGAGGACTTTATCGCACTATGACGGTAAAAGAACATGCTTTTTTCTTTGGTCAATTGCGAGGAATGTCCAAAAATGACATTAAATCTCAATTAAACTATTGGCTTGAAAAATTTAATATTTCCGATTGGGCTAATAAACGAATTGAGGAATTATCAAAAGGAATGGCGCAAAAAGTTCAGTTTATCTGTGCTGTTTTACATCAACCTCAAGTTCTAATATTGGATGAACCTTTTAGCGGCTTTGACCCCTTAAATGTGGAATTAATTCAAAACGAATTAAAAGAAATGAAGCTGAAAGGAAAAACGATTATGCTTTCAAGCCACAACATGAAAAGTGTAGAAGAAATGTGTGATAGAGTGGCTTTGATTCATAGATCGAAAAAAATACTGGAAGGATCAGTTTCCAAAATTAGAGATGAGAGAAAAAATGGAACTTATGCGATTCGTTTTCGAGGGAACATGATTGCCTTTGTAAACACCTTATGGACTGGTTTTGAATTGATTGACAAAGAAATCTTGAGCGAGAACAGATTTTTGGCTTACGTGAAAATGCGACAAGAAAATAATTTTCAAGATTTACTAAAAACTTTAGTTGGACAGATTGAAATTGAGGCTGCTTGGGAAGTAACACCAAGTATGCAGGAAATTTTCATTGACTTAGTTAAGGAAGTTTAAAAAACACAACTTTTTATAAAAGAATGCTAATTTTCAGGAAGTTCATCGAACGACAGGAAGCAATTAATTGCAAAGAAATATTAGGTGAAAATAATATTGAAGCACAGCTTGAATATAGTGAAGATCAGCTTGAAGGCATGTATGCAGGTGATAAACTGAATCCAAAATTTATCCTCTATCTTAATGCAACTGATTTTGAAAAAGCTGATTTAATTCTAAATATTGAGGCGGAGAGAAGTATTCGAGAGTCAGAATTAGATAATAGTTATTACCTGCATCAATTTTCTTCCGATGAATTACTTGAAATACTTTGCACTGCACATGAATGGAGTGAATACGATAGAGTATTAGCAAAAAAGATTTTACTGGATCGAAATGTAACAGTTGATTATGATTACATAAAAAACAGAAATATTGATAAAGTGTCAAAACTAGCTCAGGCAGAAAAAATTGGAAATGCTTGGCTCATTACTGGCTATTTTTTCAGCGTAATTGGTGGATTTCTAGGTTTATTGATAGGCTACTTTTACTGGAAATCACGAAAAACATTACCCAATGGAACAAGTGTTTTTAGTTATGACGAAAACTCTAGAGCACATGCCAAATCAATTTTTCTTATTTCACTTGTTAGTTTTCCACTTTGGATAATACTGAAAGTTTGGAAAGAAATATTACTTTATGCCTGAATCAGTTTTCAAACAATAGATTTCTGAGCTTTTCTTTTTCGTATTTCAATTTTTCAATTTGAAATTTATCTGAAAATAAGTGCATAAGAAAGCGCCACTTATGCAAAACATGCTTGAAATAATTATTTAAGGAAAAAGCCATCAATCCAGTGATTGGCATAGCACAAAAATAGATTAATTGTTCATACCAATTGATTTCCAAAAAGTGTTTTGCTACAAACATAAAGGTCAAATAAATTAATGGATAAAGTAACAAACCTAGTAAGACTGAGATTGGCGCATAATATTCAACATCTTTTGTGAGTTTTGGCACCAACAAATCAGTTAGTTTGTATTGAAAATAATTGTGAATTACTCCAAACAAAAAAAATGGAAATCCAATAATCAGAAAAATGAATGAAAATAGAACTTGTCTTAAAAACATTTTTGTACGAAATCTGCGATCCAAAAAATCAGAATTTATTTCAAATTGATCTAATTTTGATTTTAAACTTGCAACAATTTCCTGAATTTCTTGAATTTGATAAGCCCTTGAAAGTTTAATTTCTTCAATATTGTCTCTTATTTTTTTAAGTAAATCAAATTCCCCTTGAATTCCCTTTTGCTTACTCTTAATGTATTTTGATTTAAAAATTTGATGCAATTCATCGATTAATATTTCTTCCTCTTTTTCTCCTGAGTTTATTAGAACTTGTTCCAATCGAACACGAAAAATTTCAGTCAATTTCTTTGCAGCAAGACCTTGATTCAATTCGAATTCAGCAACATATTCTTTCACAGAAATAGACTGCCCAACATGCACCATTACACTTGTTCTAAACCTTTCTGCGTTTTGATAATTTAATCCTAAGGGAATAATTTTCAGGTCTAAAAGTGAGTTATTTCGTCTTTCTGCTTCTAAAGCAATTCTTGCTGTTCCAGATTTAAGTTCCCTTAGATGCCTTTCAAGAAAACTAGTACCCTCAGGAAAAATCAACAGGCACTTCTTTTCTTCTAAAATTTTGTAACAATTTTCAAATGAATCGGAATTAGAAACTCCTTTTATTTGACCTTCTCCTCTCCTATTTATAGGAATCATGTTCAAACTTCGCAAAATTTTCAGTTTTAAAGGCGAAGAAAATAAAGTTGCCTTGGCCATGAAAAATATTGGAATCCTCGAAACATAACCCAATATCCAAGCATCCATCATGGTGTTTGGATGATTTGCGATGTAAATACATGGACCATTTTCGGGTAAGTTATTCTTATTGACCACCTTTATTTCTTTGTAATAAAGACGAATACCAATGGAAACGAGAGTTTTAAGAATTTGATAAAGCATAACAAATCAAACTAGTTAGGACTGTAAAAATAAATTAATTTATTGAATTGCCTTCGTTTATTTTTGTTTCTGCTGGTCCAAATCGTTGTATACGTTTAAAAACAAAGGGGGAAATGGAAGTATCAGTTTGGTTTCGATACACAACAATATTGTTTTGCTTAGTGTGATACCACGAAAATTCAAAGATTTTCAATTTGAATCCAAATTTATTGACTTCCATCCCAGTGAATGAGTGAAAATCGAAGCCTTTTCGTTGAAGAACTACTTTATTAATTTTATATTTGCTGCAAGACTCCCCAAAAAGTGCTGCTAAAATCTGATAATTGTTATGTAAAATTTTTATTGTTTCTGAACTTATTGATTTGTTATTCTTTCGAAGTTCAGCGTGATATTTATTTTTACAAATAATATTACAAAATCGTTTATCGGATCTTCCGAATAATTTGGTGTCGCACATTACACACAATGGGACGCTTTTTTCACTGCTAGGTTTAGAGCAATTACAAGGCATAAAAAATGGTTTAGTTGTTAATAATAAAGCTAAGTTAGGAATTATTTTTTGATTTGCAATTTTTTTTGTGATATTTTTAGTTGTTTGATTTTTAGATAGTTAAATGATGTCATCGATTTAACAACGGGTATTTAACTAATTTACAACAACTTAAATTTAATCACCTAATAATCAATACGATAACGGTTTAAAACGGCTCAACAACAAATATCTTACTCATAATCAAACACTTAAAAAAGCAAGAAAATCAATTTTTTAAGCAATAAAGAACCAAAAACATAAACCACCATAAATCAAACATATAAAAGCAGGTAAACCGTTAATAAACGAATAAGCAACTCATTATCAATTAAATAAAAATACAGATTTCCCCGAGCCACAAAAAAACACTTACTCCGCACTTCACTAAAGCCATAGAGATAATTAATAAATTAACTTTTTCTTCTTAATTTTACATCATGGAAAAAACACGTTTTCTTTCAATTTCATTCCCCAGTTGTAACAACGAAATCATTGCAATTTCTCACGAAGATGAACTTTCTGATTTTTCTGAACTAGATGAAATAGACAAATTCATTTCAAAACATAAAGGAAACTATCTATTTATGTGTTTGCCTTTTGAATTGAAAAATGAAATGGAAGAACTCCAAAGTAGTAATAAAGATCTAATTAATTTTCCGAAAATATTAATTTGGAAAGCAGAATTGGTGATGGAAATTATTGATGGAAACATTAATATTTTGGAGGGTCAAATGAATAAACAATTTCAGGAACTAATAGACAAATATGTAAATGGAAAAAAAACAAGTGAAATTCCAACTATAAAATTTGAAAGCCAAATTTCTAAAAAAGATTATCTCAAAAATGTCCAACTTCTGAAAAATGAAATTCAGTTTGGAAACATTTATGAAATCAATTATTGTCAACAATATTTTGCAAGCAATCTTAATCACATTCCATCGTTTGAAATCTTTGAAAAATTAAAAGATCTTACAAAAGCCCCATTTTCAGCATATTTAAATACGGAGAAATTCGAAGTTTTTTGTGGTAGCCCCGAACGTTATTTGCAAAAAAATGGAAAAAAGTTAATTTCTAAACCTATAAAAGGCACAAGTAAAAGGGGGAACGATTTTCAAGAAGATGAATTTCTTAAAACTAAACTGAATTCGGACATAAAAGAACGAGCAGAAAACATTATGATTACCGATTTGGTTAGAAATGATTTATCCAAAATTGCAAGCAAAAATTCAGTAAATGTAGATGAATTATGCGGAATCTATTCCTTTGGAACAGTTCATCAAATGATTTCTACAATATCCTGCGAATTAAAACAAAACACCACATTTTCTGAAATTTTGAAAGCAACTTTTCCTATGGGTTCTATGACTGGTGCACCAAAAATTGCCGCCTTGAAATTAATTGAAAAACATGAAGAATTTAAGAGAGGATTATACTCAGGTTCAATTGGTTACATGAGGCCTAATGGTGATTTCGATTTAAATGTGGTTATTCGTTCATTAATTTATAATAAGGCAGATAAAATCTTGTCTGCCTCCGTTGGTGGTGCAATCACAATCAATTCTGATGAGGAAAATGAATATGAAGAGTGTCAAGTCAAAATAAAAAAAATAATTGATATTTTCGATGGTAGAAGAAATTGAAAATATTGTCAAAAAATGGGAATTTCTCAAAGATAAAGAAATCTATATTGC
Source organism: Crocinitomicaceae bacterium (assembly GCA_044348665.1). GTDB lineage: Bacteria > Bacteroidota > Bacteroidia > Flavobacteriales_D > Crocinitomicaceae > M2408. Next base: position 2,781 of record JBIKSI010000141.1, on the reverse strand, counting down.
TTGCAGCGCTGGACTAGACTCAACTGTTCTTGCGCACATTTTCGCACGAGTTTCAAATTCATGTACTTTATTGCATGTTAATTACAATTTAAGGGGAGAAGAATCACATAAAGATGAACTTTTTGTTCGAGAATTGGCAGAAAAATTAAATATCTCTGCAGAAATAAATTCCATACAAACCTTAGACATCCTCAGTAAAAAGAAACAAAACATTCAATTGTTTGCACGAAATTTCCGCTATGAATGGTTTGCTGAATTTATAAAAAACAAAAATGCTGTTTTACTACTTGGACATCATTTTGACGACCAAATTGAAACCTTTTATCTCAATCTGGCACGCAAATCTGGCAATCTTGGAATGGCTTGTATGCTTGAAACACATGGACAACTATTGAGGCCTTTTTTAGATTTTTCAAAAAACGATTTAAAAAATTATGCACTTTCAAAAAGCATCTGTTGGCGAGAAGATTCGTCCAATTCATCAAACAAATATGCAAGAAATCGATTAAGAAATGAATTTATTCCTTACTTACTAGAAAAAATTCCAAGTTTAAAGGAGTCAATTCAACTATTGATTAAACAATTTCAATCGGAAGTAAAAGAAATTCACGTTTCTATCGAAGAAATTAGAGATTCTATAGTAAAAAATGGAACTTTTGAATTTAGTATTTACAACTCATTAAATATTGAACAAAAAATCACATTGTTAAAGCACTTCAACTACAATTCTAAACAACTTCCAGAAATAGAAAAATTAAAAAATGCCAGCAAAGGAAAAATTATAAGTTCCAAAACACATATCTTCATAAATGAAAAAGATCATTTTGTTATCAGAGATCGAAATTTGGATGAAAAAATCCCTCAACTACTTATTGAGAAATGTGAAAAATTACCATCTTTTTACTCAAAAAAAGAACTTTATGTCGATAAAGTAAAAATCAAAGGTGAGCTAAATATTCGAAAATGGAAGGAAGGAGATCGAATTTCATCCCTTGGCTTGAAAGGTTCGCAGTTAATTTCTGACATTATTAAAGATGCAAAAATCACTACACTCCGAAAGCAAAATGTATTTGTAATAGAAGACGAGTCAGCAATCTTGTGGTGTTATGGACTAAAAATTTCTAGAATCGCCCTAGCGAATGAAAATTCTAAAGAAATTCTTAAAATTATGCTCAAAACTGATTAAAATCAGGTTTTTCTGTAGCATTTGTTACTTCAAGTACCCAAATAAAAAATTAATTTTGTAAAAAAAATTAGATGAAACTCAAATTTCTTATTGCATTTTCCCTCACCATTTCGCTCATTAAGTCTCAAGACTTCAACTATGAAATTATGCTTAAACCTGTTCAAATTGAAGGTCTAGCAGGCTTACATTCTTATGCTTGGGCAAAATATGAAAATAAGATTGTCATAATTGGCGGCAGAAAAGATGGTGTTCATCCCCGACAACCATTCAATGCGTTTCCAAATGCGCAAAATAATGACAGTATTTTTGTTATTGACATTGAAAATCAACAGTTTTGGAAAAAAGAACTTAATACCTTGCCAACAAATTTAGCGGAACAGCTTCAAAGTACAAATATGAATTTTTATCAAGATTCTAATAAATTACTTATTACAGGTGGATATGCCTATTCAAATTCACGAGGTGATCATGTCACTTTTCCATATTTAACTCTAATTGATGTTCCAAATTTAATCACACATATTATCAAAAACGAGGAGATAATTAAAGACTTTCAACAGATTGAAAATCAGGATCTAGCTGTTACAGGTGGAAATCTAAACAAACTCGGAGACACATACTTTTTAATTGGTGGTCAACGTTTTACAGGAAGATACAATCCACGTAATAATCCAACTTTTGTGCAAACTTACACCAATGGAATTCAAAGATTTAGGATTACTAACTTTCAAAAATTAGATTTGGAATTTGACAAAAAAATTACAGATCCTATGCACTTACATCGGCGCGACTTCAATTTGATGGCACAAATTTCAGAAAACAATGAAAAATATTTACTTATTTCATCTGGAGTTTTTCAATTAAGCGAAGATTTACCTTTTCTTTACCCTGTCGCAATTCATGCAAACGAACACCATGCTCATACCGAATTTAATCAGTATTTAAGCAACTATCAATCTGCAAAAGCACTATTTTATGATGAGCAAAAACACACAAATTATTCGGTCTTTTTTGGTGGAATAAGTCAGCATTTTTTTCGAAATGACTCCTTAATCAACGATCCAAATGTGCCTTTTGTAAAAACGATAAGTCTACTCAAAAATAAAGACAACAATTTTGAAGAATTTAAATTTAATGCTGAGATGCCAAAACTAAAAGGAGCTGGCGCCGAATTCTTCCCTTCTAAAAACATGGAACTAATTGATAATGAATTAATAAAACTTAATAACTTAAAAGGTGATTCGATTTTAGTGGGTCAAATTTTTGGAGGCATTGAGAGTTCAAGTATCAGCGCATTTACAGATAATGAAACGGCTTTGACGAATGCTGACGCAAATTTGTACGAAGTAATTCTTGTGAGAAATTCAAATCCCTTGAAGGCGATTCATGAAAAAGAAATGTTCCAATTTAACATTTACCCTAATCCAAAGGCAGGATTAATAAACATTGAATTTAAGTTAGATGAAGAGGCTGAAATATACTTTTACATCACCGATTTAGAAGGTACAATAATAGATGAAGGACTTCTTGCAAAATCCAAGAAAGGTAAAAATGTAAATAAATTAAACATTGAAAAAACTCAATTCAATAAAGAA
>JBIKSI010000034.1:0-26044 GCA_044348665.1 Crocinitomicaceae bacterium | reverse complement strand
TACATAATTTTAGTTTAAATCGTTAATATTCAACACATTAAAGATACTAAAAGTATTTCACTTATTTATAAGGATTTACGATAAGTTATTGACAATCAGATTGTTAATAATCGAACTCAGGTTATTACTGAAAAACCAGAGGAAAAACCATGGGAAAAATTTGTTGGCAACTACAAAGTTTATGATACCTTAGGTGTTTATTTGTTTGATGCAACAATTTCGCATTTTGCTTTTACTAAACCTTCAGGTGTAATTGTTGATAGTTTAATAATAAATAATTTTGCCGACTCTTTTAATCTTAAAATCAGATTTAAATTAAACAAAATACCCTCTTTTTTTGATATTGGATTTTCACAACCCGCTTTAGATTATTTAAACAACCCTTGGAATGTTACGACGTATTTAGATGATAGTTTAACTCCAATTTTGGAAAACAATCTTGTAAATGACACCATGATTTTGTACTTTCGCATGACAAATATCACTTATTACGATAATATTTCTACCTTTTATTATTGGTGTGATTGCAAACATGTGTATGTTAAACAGAAATAGTATAAAATTTTTTGGGCTATTGTTATTATTGGTCTTGGAGTTCTCTTGCAAAAATTAGATTTAATACCGAACATGTTTATAAGATAGTCCAACAAGTTGAACAATTTATAAACTATTACGGAATTATACGAATATTATAATGGACTAAAATACAATTGTGTTTGGTATAATTTGGCTATGGAATATTTCTGTAGCAGTTTTTTATGAGCAAAATTTCAAAAAAACTGTGCTTGATTGTTTTTTGGTAAATGGCTAAATATTCCTTAAGTTTTCTCGGATAGTTTTCATAAATTCAGATGCAAAAACGAAGTCAGTTACTTCTTTATTGTCAGATTTTATAATTGATTTCGAATCACCTTGCCACCAATTTTTACCTTGATAAATAAAGTTGATGGTATCTCCAATTTCTATTACGGAATTCATATCATGTGTAATAACAATAGTTGTGATATCAAATTCGTAAGTAATTTCTTTGATTAATTCATCAATCAAAATGGATGTTTGTGGATCTAATCCAGAGTTTGGTTCATCACAAAATAAATACTTTGGATTCATCGCAATGGCACGTGCAATGGCAATACGTTTTTGCATTCCACCACTACATTCGGCCGGATAAAGTTTATTTCTGCCCGCCAAATTTACTCGTTCCAAACAAAAGTTCACACGATCAAGCATTTCGGCTTTTGTCATTTGAGAAAACATGGTTAGCGGAAACATAATGTTATCTTCAACAGTCATGGAATCAAAAAGCGCAGAACCTTGAAACAACATCCCGATTTCTTTCCGAATATCACGACGCTGCGTGTTTTCCATGGTCACAATATTGTTTCCATTATACAAAATCTCTCCATTATCTACTTCGTGAAGTCCAACGATACATTTTGCCAACACAGATTTTCCTTGACCAGATGCCCCAATGATTAGGTTTACTTTTCCTTTTTCAAATTTAGCAGAAACATTTTCCAACACTTGATGTTTCCCAAAGGATTTATTGACCATTTTAACTTCAATCATTTCAACAAGAACATTTGAGTGATTAAAAAATTTGCCAATAAGATGGAGATGGAACTACTTACCACAGCTTGCGTAGAAGATTTTCCAACGTCAATTGCTCCTCCTTTTGTATAATAACCATAAAATGAAGCAATTGAAACAATCAAAAATCCAAAAACAACGGTTTTGGTCAGTGCATAAGTAATGTCGCTTACTTTAAAAAAGGAACGTAAACCAAAAACATAGGAATCTGTTGAGGATAAATCTGTAGCAATCAAGGCGATCCAACCACCAAAAAGACACAAGCCCATAGAAAAAACAATCAACACAGGAAAGAAAACCATGGCAGCAGTTATTTTCGGAAGAACTAAATAATTTAAAGAATTTACACCCATTATTTCCAAGGCGTCAACTTGTTCTGTGACACGCATCATTCCAATTTCAGAGGAAATATTAGATCCAACTTTTCCTGCGAGAATAAGTGAAATCATTGTTGGAGAAAACTCCAAAATCGTACTAGAACGAGTAATGTAACCAATCGTGTATTCTGGCAACCAAGGCGTATCCATGTTTGATCCAGTTTGTAAAGCAATTACTGCTCCCATAAAAAAGGACATCAGTGCAACAATTGGAAGTGAATTAATTCCAATAATTTGGATTTCATCAAAAGTCCTTTTCCAGAAAACTCGAAATTTGTCTGGTTTGGAAAAAATAATCCAAAGCATCAAAAAATATTTCCCTATTTGACTAAAAATTTTCATTCAATTGTGTCTTCTTAATCCGCTAAATTAATGTATATTTTCTTTTTTACCATAATTTTTTTTATTCCTTATTATTTTTTTAATTTTAAACTCTGAAATAACATTCACAAGGTGATAAAAAAAAGTGCAACAAATTTAACGGAAAAGAAGAAAAAAGTGTGCGAGCAATTGAGTGCTTTCGTTCCCGCTGGATTTGAACAAATGCTTGCAGATTTGATGTTTGCTGAACCTGTGAGTTTTAAAATTGTTCGACCAAGAAACACAAAACTGGGTGATTTCCGTGCTGGAATGAATGGCGAAAAACACCAAATCACTGTGAATGGAAATCTGAATCAATATTCTTTTTTAATCACTAGTTTGCATGAATTTGCGCATTTAAAAGCCTTTGTGAAATTTGGACACCGAATTAAACCTCATGGGGAAGAATGGAAAGCAGAATACCGAAAATTACTTGTTCCTGCCATAGACTTAAAATTGTTGCCTTCAGATATCGTAAAGGCATTGGTAAATTCACTTGTCAACACAAAAGCTTCTTCTTGTTCAGATATAAATTTGATGCGTGTCTTAAAAAATTACGACTCTGATAAGCATGAAAAAGTGTTTTTAGAAAGTTTGCCGCCAAAAAGTGTATTTATTTTACAAGGAAAAAAATTTGTAAAAGGTGAACTTAGAAGAAAACGTTATCTTTGTGAAGACCTTAAGACAAAAAAACAATATTTGGTTCATGCTCTTTCGGAAGTAGAATTAGACGTTTAGAAATAAAATTATATGGAAAACAATTTTTGCATTATAATGGCGGGCGGCATCGGAAGTCGCTTTTGGCCTATGTCAACACCAGAAAAACCAAAGCAATTTTTGGATATTTTGGGTTTGGGTAAGACCTTATTACAAATGACTTTCGAACGTTTGGAAACCATTGCTCCTTCTAAAAATATCTATATTGTAACCAATGCAAGTTACGCTGATTTAGTGGCAGAACAATTGCCTCAAATAAATAAAAGTCAGATTTTAACTGAACCAAAAAGGAAAAATACTGCTCCTTGTATTGCCTATGCTGCTGCAAAAATTTATAACCTCAATCCAAATGCGGTGTTAACAATTGCACCTTCTGATCATTTAATTATGAAAGAAGAGAAGTTTAAAAACATTGTTGAAATTGCAATCAAGCAGGCAAACAATAACGAACGTTTGGTTACACTTGGAATCAAGCCAACACGTCCTGATACAGGTTATGGATACATTGAATTTGAAGATTCTGGTGATATTTTAGGTGGACAAATCAAAGAAGTCAAGCATTTTAGAGAAAAGCCTGACAAAGAAGTGGCAGAGATTTTTCTAAAATCTGGAAATTATTACTGGAACTCAGGGATTTTTATCTGGAAGGCTGAGACAATTCTTAATTCTCTTAAGAAATTCACTCCAACTTTATATAAGTTATTTTCACCAGAAAATTCATTTTACAATACTGATTCTGAGCAAGAAAACATCAACCTTTGCTTTGAAAAATGTGAAGACATTTCCATAGATTACGCTGTTATGGAAAATGCAAAAAATGTCGATGTGGTATTAGCAAATTTTGATTGGTCAGATTTAGGAACTTGGGGAAGTTTGTATACCCATATCGAAAAAGATTTTAACGGAAATGCCGTAGTTGGAGACAATGTTCACATGATTAACTCAGCGAATTGTATAGTGAATTTGCCATCGAATAAACTGGCTTTAATTGAAGGTTTAGATAATTATATCGTCGTTGAATCGGACAACAAACTAATGATTTTGAACAAAGGAGATGAGCAAAATTTGAAAAAATACGTTGTTTCCTTAGAGGAAAAGAGTCCAAACTTTTTCAAAAGTGAAAAATAAGGCAAACAAAACTCAAATTCCATATAGAGATTCTGAATTTTTACTTAAAGTCATTCATAATTTTATTAAAATTACTTCAAGTGCGGAAACTTTTCAAGAAGTTTTTTGGGCAATAACCAAAAATTTCATGGAATCACTTCAAATTGAGGATTGCGTTGTCTATGAAGCTTTGCCCCGACAAAGAAAAATTATTCAGCGCGCTGCACATGGAGCGAAAAACCCAAATGGAGAGGTAATTCAAAATTTATTGACCCTAGATTACGGAGTTGGAATTGCTGGTTGGGTAGCCGAAAATCAAAAGACCGTTTGTTCTCCTAACAATTTATTAGACGAGCGATACATTGTTGATGATGCGCCTAGATTGTCTGAAATTTCGGTTCCAATTCAATTCAATGGCGAACTTTTTGGTGTCATTGATTCTGAAAATTCAGCAGAAAATTTTTATACAGAGCAACACGTTCAACTTTTCGAATTAATCGCCGAATTGGCAGCTACATTACTTGTTCGAATTAGACAAAAAGAAGAATTAAGTGATTTAAAATCAGAACTAGAGCGTTTATTAGAAAAAGAAAGAAAAGCCTTAGGTGAAGCAATTGAAACAGTTTCTGAAAAAGTGATTGAAATCCAAAATCAGGAGGAGAAAAAGGTACTACTCATTCGTGAAGTCCATCATCGCGTAAATAATAATTTACAAATATTAACGAGTTTAATCAATATTTACCTCAACGAAAACGAGGAAATTGACAAGGAAATTTTATTCGAAATTCAACAAAAAATCCAAACTCTATCAGCAATACATTTAATTTTACTAAAATCTGTTGAAAACAATAAGGAAAGTTTACAAGATTATTTATTGGATTTAATTGCAAGTATTCGGTACATGAATCAAAGGAATTATTTGCTAATCAACGCACAAACTTGGGTTCCAAGTTTCTCAATGAACACCTTAATTCCACTCGGAATGCTTATTAATGAGCTAATTGCTTTTTCATTGAAACAGTTTTGGACGATTGGTGAATCTGTTGAATTAAACATTTCACTTGCATCAAACAAAAGCAATGGCTTTTTTCTGGAAATTAGTTCTCTCAATCCTGTTAATAAGGAACAACTCATATTGGCTACAATCCCAACTTTGATTGAAGCTTTTATTCATCAATTGGGTGGTGAAATTATGCCTTTGGTTGAAACAAGCTCAATGAATTCCAATTTGCTTTGGAAAGTGTTGTTAAATGAAATTGATTAAAGCGAAACTCGAGAATCTGGATTTTCATGTTTTATGTCGAAGTTTAAGACCTATTTTTTCTCAATTTTTAACTATCTTTGATAAAGAATATTTTCATAACAAACTGTTAATCAATTATGAACTTTGAAAACAACTTGAGTTTTGCTCAAAATTTAGACAATCAAGATTCACTAAAATCGTATAGAAATCAATTTTTCTTGCCAACATTTTTAGAAAAAGATGTTAGATATTTCACAGGTAACTCTTTGGGTTTACAAGCAAAAAGTACCATTAATTACATTCAACAAGAACTTAATGATTGGGCGAAATTTGGGGTTGAAGGTCATTTTTTAGGCAAAAATCCTTGGTTTTCTTACCATGAAAATCTGAGTGCAAAACTTGCAAAAATTGTTGGTGCAAAAGAAAAAGAAGTTGTTGTAACACATTCATTAACAACAAATTTACATTTATTAATGGTTTCATTTTACCAACCAAAGGGTAAAAGAACAAAAATAATTTGCGAAGCCAAAGCTTTTCCAAGTGACCAATATGCTCTAGAATCTCAAGTGAAATTTCACAACTTAGATTTAAAAGAAAACTTAATAGAAATTTTTCCTCGCGAAGGCGAACATTTGATTCGCGAAGAAGACATTATTTCAAAAATTCACGAAGTTGGAGACGAATTGGCCTTAATAATGATTGGAGGTGTAAACTATTACACGGGTCAATTATTTGACATGGAGAAGATTACCGCTGAGGCTCATCAAGTGGGTGCCTATGTTGGTTGGGATTTAGCTCATGCTGCTGGAAATGTAATTTTAAAACTTCATGACTGGAAAGTTGATTTCGCTGCTTGGTGTTCTTACAAATATTTGAATTCTTCACCTGGTGGTGTTTCTGGTATGTTTGTGCATGAAAAACATGCAAATAATGAACAACTTCCTCGTTTTGCAGGTTGGTGGGGTCACGATAAATCAACACGATTTTTGATGGAGCCAGGCTTTAAACCAATGGAAGGTGCAGAAGGATGGCAATTGAGTAACGCGCCTGTAATGTCTATGGCAATTCACTTAGCTTCTTTGGATATTTTTGATGAAGTGGGAATGGAAAAATTAAGGGAAAAAAGTGATCTTTTAACTGCATTTTTAGAATTTATCATTGATGATATTTCTGAAAAACACAAAGAATCATGTACTTTTGAAATCATTACGCCGCGAGATAAAAAATACCGTGGAGCACAATTATCAATGCTTGTTCACGGTGGCGGAAAGGAATTATTTGACAAATTGATGCAAAAAGGTGTTGTAGCAGATTGGCGGGAACCTAATGTGATTCGCTTAGCACCAGTGCCTTTGTACAATTCCTTTGAAGACGTTTATTACTTCGGAAAGTATTTGGAAGAAGCGATTGTGGAGAGTTAATGAATATTTTATCTGATTAACCTCACAGATATTGGTAGAATTATTTTTTCAAGTTAATGATTGTTTTTGTAAGATAAATTTGTGCCTAGAAAACGTAAATCTGGCACCTTTCACAATAAGTAAGCGTAAAAAAATCAAGTGTTTGAGTGCAACGAGTTTTGATTTTTTAGCGTCGTTTGTAGAAAGGTAGATGCGTTTTCAAGCACTAGCCTTTTGGTTCTTTTTGGCAATGAAAAAGAACAGCAATTAGATTTTAAAATTACATTAAATTTTGGTGGTCGACATTAGGCCAATCAATTATTTTATAAGAATACTATGGCTAAAGTAAAATCTGCATTTTTTTGTCAAAATTGTGGCTACCAAACCCCAAAATGGCTAGGGAAATGTCCTTCTTGTTCAGAATGGAATACCTTTGTAGAAGAAATTGTTGAGAAAAATTTATCACAATTAGTTGCATTTTCCACGAATACTGGTCGCACGGCAAAATCACAGGTTTTACAAGAAATTCAGCAAACTGCACAAACTAGAATTTCACTTCAAGACAAGGAATTAAATCGTGTTTTGGGAGAAGGTTTGGTGCCAGGATCACTGATTTTATTTGGCGGAGAACCCGGAATTGGAAAATCTACTTTATTGTTGCAATTGGCAATTTTGGAGAAAAATTTACGTGTACTTTATGTTTCTGGTGAGGAAAGTGACCAGCAAATTAAAATGCGTGCAGATCGTATTGGACATCAAAATGAATCTTGTTTTATTTTGACTGAAACAAACTTACAAAATATATTTTTACAGGCTGAGGAAATCCAACCTCAATTATTGGTAATTGACTCTATTCAAACTCTTTATAGTAGTCAAATTGAAAGTTCACCAGGAAGTATTTCACAAGTCAGAGAATGTACCTCGCAATTATTACGATACGCTAAACTTTCCGATGTTCCTGTGTTTTTAATTGGGCATATTACCAAAGAAGGCGCTTTGGCAGGACCAAAAGTATTGGAACACATGGTGGATGTTGTTTTGCAATTTGAAGGAGACAGAAATCATTTTTATCGTTTACTGAGAACAATTAAAAATCGTTTTGGAAGTACCAATGAACTTGGAATTTACGAAATGCAAGGTTCAGGATTGCGACAAGTAGAAAATCCATCTGAAATATTAATTACAAATACAGATGCAGATTTAAGTGGAATTGCAATCGCTTCAACCTTGGAAGGTGCTCGCCCATTACTGATTGAAGTACAAGCACTTGTAAGTACTGCTGCCTATGGAACACCTCAACGTTCAAGCACTGGTTTCGACTCTAAACGTTTAAACATGTTATTGGCAGTTTTGGAAAAAAGATGTGGATTTAAATTAGGAGCAAAAGACGTTTTTCTAAATATTGCCGGTGGCATTAAAGTCGATGATCCAGCGATAGATTTAGCTGTCGTTTCGGCGATCATGTCGTCCAATGCAGACTTACCAATTCATGCGAAAACTGCTTTTGCTGCAGAAGTAGGATTATCGGGAGAAATTAGACCTGTAAATCGCATTGAACAGCGTATTTCAGAAGCAGAAAAATTAGGTTTTGATGCCATTGTAATTTCAAAATACAATAAGGGTGTCAATCAAAACAATTATAAAATTAAAATTATTTCATGCGGTGTAATAACTGAGGTAATAAAAAGTTTATTCGCTTAAATATTCGCTGATAAATCGGTTTTATCGATAAATATATGCATTTTGCTCATGTAAGCTAATAAAATTGCAATAAGTCCAATTTTTTGACCTAAATTTGGGGGATAATTCATTTTTTTTAGTCTAAAGTATAAATACAGATTTTATCATGAAATTAATACTATTTATTTTTTCAATTATTCTATCATTAAATTTAATTGCTCAAGGTGATTGGAAAGACATAAACCCACCTGTAAATGTGGTAAATTATGGTTCAACTAATTTTAAATATCACGTTGATAACGAAGGCCGCTTAAATTGTGTGTTCATTTATAACGATGGTTCTAATGATATTTTACAAGTTGATCAATATAATAATCTAAGTGCAACTTGGTCAAACCTTTACTTTGAGACCCTAAGTCTTGGTTCTGGAGAATTGAAATCTGATAAAGATCAGCAAGGAAATTTGGTTTTTTCTTTTGTTTCCAATCAAGAAAATAGTCCAAAAGTAAATGTATATTCTATTGCAGGAAATTCTGTTACCCAAAAATTTGTTGCTGATTTTACAAATTATAGTTCTCATGCAAACTGCGGTTTTAGAACCTTCAATTCTACTGAATTTTATTGGTTTTTTCCTGACAATTCAGGTATAAATTACCGAATTGGATATTGGCAAACAGCAACATCAACAATTAACGATTTTGTTATTGGGCAGTTTACAGGAATGGATATGCAAGATTTCCATTTGCAACTTTTGGGAGATACTTTATGGTTTGCATCCGGTGATGTTAATTCAGATAGATTGCAATTGATGAAATCGCACAAAACAGATATTAATTTCTTGACACATGATGGTACTTCACTTGGTGAACTTTATAATGGAATGCACCCTGTAAAATTATCCACTGCAGCTATAATCAGTAATAGATTTGATAAATTGTCTGTTATGTCAATTGATACAACTGGAAATAGGGTTGAAATTCAATTTACTAACGGAGTAAAATCTAATAAACCAATTTCAGGCGATTACTATTCAAATTCACATAAATATTCTTCTTCTAATAGTTTGAATGAAGCATATTTGTTAACCAATTTTGGACAAAGTTTAGATTTTTCTGGCTCAAACACAAAGGTACTTGAAAAGGATTATGCGACTAATACTTGGGAAGTTGTCGGTTTACCAGGTAATCAACTTTTTGAAGTAAATCAGTTAAGTTCAGCAAATTTTGACGTATTTAAAAACAGCGAAAGCGAGCGAATTTCTGCTGCGTATTCATATTTTTCCTCTAGTAAAATAAAACTTTTAAATGAAGCTCCATTTATTGATTCCTTAGTATTAACACCAAGATCTACCTTGTGTCCGCACTCAAGTCAAGTGCAACTTTTTAGTAAGTTTACACTTTGGGATGTAAACGGAGACATGTTAAAAATAACGGATATTTCATCTTCTAATCAAACTGTACTTGCAGATTCAAACATTAATTATTATTCTTCTTTTCAAAGTGGAAAAACACAACATTTTGAAGTTAATTCATACCAAGCAACTGCTGGAACAACGACACTTACATTTTATGTTACAGATGGTTTTGATACAATTTCATTTACCAAAGATTTAACTTTTACAACGTATTCGATAAATTCAGTAACAAATGGAACTAATTGTGGAAATGGTCAAGTTTCAATCAGTGCAAATAGTTCAACTGGTTCGGGAGATTTTTTCTGGTTTGATTTACCAACAGGGGGAAGTCAATTGTCCGTCGGGGCATCATATATTACTCCTATGATAACTTCAACTACGACATATTACGTGGAGGCCACAGACAATGGCTGTTTTGCTAATAGGGTACCTGTTACTGCTCAGATTTTTCCTTTACCTAATGTTGATGCTGGTGCACAACTTACTATTTGTCTGAATAGCCAAGCGGTGCTTTCTGCAACTGGAGCGTTAACTTATGCATGGACAAACGGTGTTGTTGATGGCGTTCCTTTTAGTCCAACTTTTAATGATACCTATTTTGTTACAGGAACAGATGCAAATGGCTGTGAAAACACAGATCAGGTCAATATAATTGTAAATCCACTACCTACAGTTGATGCTGGTTTTGATCAAACTTATTGTGGGAATACATCCATAACTTTAGCTGGAACTGGTGCTCAATCCTATATGTGGAGCGACGGATTGATTGACAATGTTCCATTTTCTATTTCAAATACAACAACATTTACCCTTACTGGTACCGATGCAAATGGTTGCGTAGCTACTGACCAAATTGTAGTAACAATAAATCCAATTCCAACTGTTTTTGCAGGAAATGATACAACATTGTGCGAAACAGCAACAATAAGTCTTTTTGGTTCTGGCGCAGATTCATACAATTGGGACAATTCAGTTTTTAATGGTGCCTCTTTCGCACCTCCAGTTGGATCAACAACATACACGGTTACGGGAACTGACCTAAATGGATGTACAAGCACTGATCAAATAACTGTTACTGTAAATGCATTACCAACAATCAATGCTGGTGCAGATTTTACAATTTGCCAAAATGCTACAATTTCATTAAGTGGAAGTGGTGGTGTTAATTATTCTTGGGATAATGGTGTAAGCGATGGAATTTCATTTGTACCCGCATCTAGTGGATCTTATTCAGTGATTGGAACTGATGCAAATGGCTGCCAAAATACAGATCAAGTTGATGTTATTGTTAATAATCTACCAAACGTTGTTGCAAATACTAGTCAAACAATTTGTGTGGGTGCAAGCATTACTTTATTTGGTTCTGGAGCAAGTTCATATACGTGGAACAATGGTGTAACTGACAATGCTTCATTTATTCCTAGTGCCACAAGTACCTATGTTCTGGAGGGAACTGATATTTTAGGTTGTATTAACAGAGATACTATATTAGTAACTGTGAATCCATTACCTTTGGTCTTTGCAGGAAATGACACAACATTATGTGAAAATTCTAGTTTTACACTTGCAGGTTCTGGAGCAAATGGTTACAGTTGGGATAATAGTGTGTTTGATAATTCTCCTTTTAATCCACCTGTTGGAACTACAATTTATACGGTAACTGGTACAGATTTAAATGGATGTGAAAATATAGATCAAATTACGATAAATGTTAATGCACTTCCAATAATCAATGCTGGATCTGATTTAACGGTTTGCCAAAATGATCCCGTTACCTTAAGTGGAAGTGGTGGTGTTAATTATGCTTGGGACAATGCTGTGAATGATGGAATTTCCTTTAATCCTACTTTGACTAGAACATATACTGTAATTGGAACAGATGCAAACGGTTGTCAAAATTCCGATCAAGTTGATATTAATGTGAATGCCCTACCATCTGTTAGCGCAGGTTTTGATATTACTGTTTGTGAAAATGATATGGTGACGAATTCTGCTTTTGGAGCCCTTACCTATAGTTGGGATAATGGTGTTACAGACAATGTCCCATTTATGGCAACGCCTGGAGTTATTGCCTATACAGTAAGCGGAACTGATGCAAATGGATGCGTTGGAACCGATTCTAAGGTAGTTACCGTGAATGCTTTACCAAATATTAATGCTGGAGTAGATCAATTTGTTTGTGAAGGAGCCTTGGTTACTCTTACTAGTACGGGTGCAATTTCCTTGGATTGGGATAATGGAGCATTTGAAAACTCACCTTTTTTCTCACCTGTAGGAACTGTGACTTATACAGTTACTGGTTCAGACGCAAATGGCTGCACGAATTCAGACCAAGTAGATGTGACTGTGTATGCCTTACCAATGGTAGATGCAGGTGCAGATATAGCAGTTTGTGAAAATGCTCAAGTAACTCTAACAGGTGCAGGAGCTACCACTTATGTATGGGACAATGGAGCCACAGACGGAGTTTCTTTTATTCCAGTAGCAAGTGGAACATACACTTTAACAGGAACAGATGCAAATGGTTGTGAAAACACAGATCAAATGGAACTTATTGTAAATACCTTACCTACAATTGACGCAGGTGTAGATATTACAGTTTGTTCAGGATTAAGTATTGTTTTAGCTGCAACCGGTGCAACTTCTTATGTTTGGGATAATGGTGGAGTTCAAAATGAATCATTTATACCATCGGTTTCTACATTATACACGGTTGTCGGAACAGATGATAATGGTTGTGAAAACTCAGATCAAGTAGATGTTACAGTGAATGTACTTCCAACTGTAAATGCTGGAAATGACATAAGTGTGTGTCAAAATGAAACAATTACTTTAGCTGGAACAGGAACTGCTGTTTCTTACGCTTGGGATAACGGTGTTACGGATAATGTAGGTTTTCCAGCAGTAAGTACAACAACCTTTTCAGTGCTTGGAACGGATGTAAATGGTTGTCAAGCAAGTGATGAGGTAATTGTTACCGTAAATTTTGCTCCTGGAATTACATCAAATTCTCCAGTTGAAATTTGTGAAAATGATGTTGTAAACGTTTCTTTGTCTACAGGAGCTAGTATTATTAGATGGTTTGATGTGATGACTGGAGGGAATCTTTTGTTTGAGGGAAGAGATTATAATCCAACATTGACAACTAATACTACCTATTATGTGGAAGCATCTGACGGAATTTGTACTTCTATGAGAATTCCTGTCGATGTAATTGTTAATTCGAGACCGCAAGTGCAGATTTCAACTGTAAATACAGATTGTGGAACCTCAAATGGAACCGCTTCTGCAACAATAAGTCAAGGAACCGCACCTTTTACCTATTACTGGTCAAGCGGAGATCAAAACACCCTAAATATTTCAAATTTAGCTTCAGGAATTTACTACTTTAACGTAGAGGATGCAAAAGCATGTAAAACGATTGCCGCTGCTGAAATTTTTCCTACAAATGTATCAATTGACGGAACTAGCACTGATGTTTCTTGTTTTGGAGGAAATAATGGAGCAATTACAACTAGTGTAAATGGAGTTACAGAAACGTTTAGTTATTTATGGAGTAATGGTTACCAATCTGCTGATATATCAAATTTAACAGCTGGTACTTACGAACTAACAATCAGAACTAATTCTGGATGTGATTTCTCTAAAACTTTTATAGTTTCTGAGGCTCCAAAATTGGAATTAGAAGTAAGTCAAATTCAACCAGGTTGTGGAAACAGCGATGGTGAACTAAGTGTTAGCTCAATTTCAGGAGGAACACCAACATATACTTACAACTGGAGTGCAGGAGGAACTACAAATACACTTTCTAACATTCCTTTTGGAGTTTATACACTAACAATTACGGATGCCAATAACTGTATTTCTGACCATGTTTATTATCTTTCTGAAAGTAATTCTGCTGGAATTTTCGGAACTGTAATTCCTGCTTCATGTAACACTTCAAATGGTTCAATTGATGCACTTTTAACACCACAAATAGGGGATGTAGTGACTGATATTTCATGGTCAAATGGGGAAACAACGGAAGACATTACTGATTTAGCCGTTGGTAACTATGTTTGTACTGCCACAACAAGCAATTTATGTAAATCCATTCGTGGTTGGAATATTAGAACACAAAAACCTTTAACACAAGAAATTTGTATAGTTTCGGTAGATTCAACAACAACAACGAATTTAGTAGTTTGGGAAAAAGCACAAACAAGTGGTGTTTCTCATTACAATATTTACAGAGAAACAAACACGGCAGACGAATATTTATTAATAGATACGGTACAATACACAAATCTTTCTGTGTTTAACGATGTTATTGCTTCTCCAGTAGCTAGATCTTGGAGGTATAAAATTGCAGCCGTAGATTTATGTGGTACAGAAAGTGATTTATCATTTCCTCACAAAACTTTGCACTTAAATACTTTTGATTTAGGTCAAAATCAAGTGAAAGTAACTTGGGATCAATACGAAGGAAATGCGTTTTCTAGC
The DNA here is from genome assembly GCA_044348665.1 of Crocinitomicaceae bacterium. Lineage (GTDB taxonomy): Bacteria > Bacteroidota > Bacteroidia > Flavobacteriales_D > Crocinitomicaceae > M2408. The sequence goes on along the minus strand of JBIKSI010000034.1, from coordinate 11,671 downwards.
TATGTACTTTGGAGGTTCACAGATGCTGCTGGATGGGAAGAAGTGGCAAGTTTACCAACAAACTCCTTAAGTTTTACGGATAATATTGCAATCAACGCACCTGGATTAGATTACATGGTTGAAATATCTTTAGATGAGCCTTGTACTGCGACACTTTGGAGAGCACAAGATTTTAATAGATCAAGATCTAATAAGGAAAAAAGTACGTTTAATCCTGGAAGTGGAACTGGTGAATACTCCAACAATTCCATTTTTGAATATGCAGGAGAAGGTGTTAATATCCAATTGTATCCAAATCCTTTTGATGAGGAATTAAGCATTGACTTTAAAGGAATCCCTTCACTTGATGTTAAATTGTTTGGAGCAAGTGGAAAACTAATTCAAGAGTTCAACTATCAAGAAGGAGTTAGCAAAATGAATTTAAGTCATTTAAGTAACGGTGTTTATTATTTAAAAGCGAGTAAGAATAATTTTGAAACAACAATTAAAATCATAAAACAGTAAGCCATGAGAAAAATTAGCATTTTATTTTTTGTACTAATCACAGTACAAACTATGGCCCAACAGGTTTGGGAGAATTTACCTGCAAATCCAAACGTGCTGTCAAATGCTGTTTATGATTTCGAAATGATTGATGGAAAGGTCTATCAATTTGTAAATCAAGATTTAGGGACAGGATTTAATACCTATCAATATTACTATAATCCACAAACTAGTCAATGGATTTCCTGGGGTTGGGTGGTTTCAACACAAATGACAAAAATAATTACTCAAAAAATTGGGACAATTGTTTATGTTGTGGGGTATAATGGAACAAGTTTTTCCTTCTGGAAATACGAATACCCAGCAATGAATCCAGTAATGATTACGCAAGATTATCCAGTTTCTAATGTAAATTCTAATTGGGCTTTTGAAACAGGTAATGGACCTGAAGAATTGTACATTTTGTACACAAGGGAAGAGGGAGTGACAGATTTCGTTTATGGTTTAGAGAGAAACCCTGGGTTTACCTGGAACGAAATGAGTGCAGAGGCCTATGGGACAGAATTATCATTGGCAGATTTACAAATTCAAGTAACTCAAAACGATGTATATTTTGGAGTTTATACAAATAAAGTAAGAGCAACACGTTTTGAAAAAGGAGCAATAGACATTATGTTTCCTTATGAAGGTACAGGAACAGGAATTATTCAATCCAATGGTGCAGATTGGGATAATCCAGGTTTTGCTTTAGTTGGAAATAAAAATAGTTATGTAGCCTTTTATGGAACAGAAGATGCAAACAATAAAAGTTATGAATATGAAATGGATGGATCAACAGTAATTGATGTTGATTTAGCAGCGCAATCGATTACAAATTTTAATTTGGATGCTGAATATTTAGCAAAAGAATCAAGTGCAAGTCATGGATTTATTTATTCAAGATTTAGAAATGATGGTGTTGCACTTGGTGGAAGCACTGATGTATTGAAAGTAATAAGAAGAGATTTTATTGCGGGAACTCCTTGGGAAACTGTTGGTAATGACATTTTGCCTGCTGGTACAGCACTTGAACCAAAATCATTAACATTATCAATTGACAATGGAAATCAACACTTATTTGCATCGTATATTTTGCAAGGAGATTTGCTGCCAGAATTAAAGGTATTAAATCAAACACCAATTGTTTACAGTGGAACTACAACACCCAACACAGGTTTATGTGTGGGACAAGTAAATGAAATTTATCCAGATATCGAAATTGGGGATTTTGATTCAGATGCAATATCAATTGTAAGTGCAACGAGCGTGAACGGCACAACTACAAATATTAATGTAATTCCAAATGGGATTGTAAATGGAGTTTTTAAATTTATTATCTTAGGAACTCCTGCTGCTGGAACGGATCAAATTGAAATTAACTACACAGATGGATTTGGAACCTACACATTGCAGTTAGATGCATTCACACCAACTAATCCATCAGTAAATGTTCAATTCACCTCAAATCCAGTTATTTTTTGTGATAATGATCAGCAAGTTGATTTGTCCCAATATGTGAACTATTACGATGAAGGAACATTTCGAGTAAATGGCCTTGATATTAATGGTACCATCATTAATGCAAATCAATTAAGTACAAACTTTCCAACCGGTTTACTAAGATATGTTGTAAATGTGGATGGATGTTTTGCAACAGCTTCTGCGCCTTACCAAATAGTTGCTTCACCAAGTATTAATATGACAACTGTTGCTACTACTTGCGCAGGAACTAATGGTTCCGTTACCGCTGTGGTAGTGCCTGGTGCTGCTTCAAACTTTGATTTTTATTGGAATACAGGTGAAACTGCAACACAAATTACTTCCTTATCTCCTGGTTCATATTATGCGTTTGTTAATGACGATAATAATTGTAAGGCAATAGGATTGGCCTCTATTGGAGCAAGTGATGTTACCATAGATGAAACAGTTACCAACCCGTCTTGTTTTAACACGAATGATGGTTCAATTAGTTTAGCAATCAGTGGAATAACTGATTATTACTGCCTTTGGCAAAATGGAGTATATGGAAATCAAATTTCTAATTTAGCACCAGGTAATTACGAATATACATTATACAGTGCTAGTGGATGTCAGTTAAGAAATTCATTCCAAGTTACTGCACCTTCGGCAATTACAAATAATTTTACATTAAGTAAACCAGACTGTGGAGCAGATAATGGAAGTATTATTTCCAATGTTTCTGGAGGACAAACTCCATATAATTATTTATGGTCAACAACTGCAACAAGTCCTAACCTAACAACTATTGGAAATGGATTTTATACCTTTAAAGTAACTGATGGGAATGGATGTATCTATAAAGACAGTTTATTTTTAAACGATAATTTCGCCACAATTATTACTGACTCTGTGATACTTGCAGCTTGTAATGTAAATAACGGTGGAATTGATGTTACTTTAATTCAACATCCTCAAGGTGGTGCAGTTAATTCAACTGTTTGGGACAATGGTGTCACCACGGTTGATAATTACAATTTAACTGCGGGTGATTATTTATTAACAGTTAATTCTGGGACTGATTGTATTTCTCAAAAATCAATCAAGGTTGGAACAAGAGCTCCTCTTAGAAATGATATTTGTGTTGTTACCGTTGATACAGCAAGTATTACCAATTTAGTAGTGTGGGAAAAAATGGAAGCAGAAGGTATTTCTCATTATAACATTTATAGAGAAAATGACAATGCTGGAAATTACTTGTTAATTGATACGGTTCATTATTCAAACCTTTCTGTTTTTAATGACGTGGTAGCTTCACCTGTGCAACGTTCATGGAGATATCGAATTGCAGCAGTAAATTCATGTGGTGTTGAAGGAATTCTTTCTATCCCTCATAAAACCTTGCATTTAAATACAATTGCACAAGCAACCCAAGGTGTATTTGATATCTATTGGGACAATTATGAAGGTCTAGCGGATGGACAATATTTAGTGTATAGACATACAGACCAAGATGGTTGGGTTGAGTTATCTCCAGCCATTCCATTTGGTGATCCAACAGTTTTTACTGATACTCCTCTTCCTGGTTTTAGTGGATTGGATTATTTCGTAAGTTTTGATTTGGCAACCCCATGTACCGCAACGTATAGAGCGCAAGATTTTAATCGTTCTCGTTCAAATAAAGAAAAAGGTATTTTTAATCCTGGAAGTGGAGCAGGTGATTATTCCAACAATTCCATCAGTGAATTTAATGATGATTTAATTGTAGCTATTTATCCAAATCCAAGTGATGAAGTACTTTTTGTTGAATTTGAAGGAAATCAAAAAATAAGCTGTATTTTAACAAACATTGATGGTCAAATCATTACTGAAAAAACCTTTAAAGAAGGGAAAAATCAACTTGATTTGAGTAAGTTGAACGCGGGAATATATTTCATTCAAACTAAAGTGAATGAGGAAATTAGAGTTCAAAAAATAATTAAAAACTAATCAAATTTTATTTTGATTTATGAAAGGCTTGGATTATGTTCAAGCCTTTTGTTATTTTGTACAATAAAGCAGCTTAATATTTGTTTATTGCTTAAAATACAATTCAAGTTGAGGTCCAAAAAGGTAATATTTTCTAAATTTATCAATTATTTTTTCAAGTTTTTCTTGAGACCTGTAACGCTTTTTGAGAAATTTTATAAACTAAGCTTTGCATTCCTTATTCTCTTAGCAAATAACATCATTTTTTCACAGGAAACCAGTCAACGGGAAATAATTTTACCAGCAAACACCAAGGAATATGTATTGGATAGTTTTACTATTTTTCCCAATTCAGTTTATGTCTATTGCGGAAATCAAGTGCTGGGAAAAGAATATTATGAAATTAATTACAGCAAAGGTATTTTTAAATTTCTGGGCAACTGTGGCGATTCTTTGAAAGTTGTATTTCGTGTGTTTCCTATGAATTTGAATCGGAAAATTCAAAGTAGAGATACTTCCCTTATATTTAATGAAACAAAAGGGAATCGAGATAAATTTTTAATTCAATCAACAGATACTTACGCTGAAATTTTCGGAAATTCAGGAATTAAAAAAAATGGAAGTATCTCCCGAGGAATTTCTTTTGGAAACAATCAAGATTTATCCATAAATTCAACTTTAAATTTGGAATTATCAGGCGAAATTGCTCCTAACTTAAAAATTTTGGCTTCCGTTTCAGATGATAATTTACCGATTCAACCGCAAGGAAATACAAATAAATTACAAGAGTTTGATCAGGTATTTATCCAAGTTTACAACGATAATTTCAAATTAATTGCTGGAGATTTTTGGATTAGCAAACCAACAGGTTACTTTTTAAATTACAAAAAAAGGGCTCAAGGTTTGTATGGAGATTATTTGTGGTCGAATAAAAAAAATACTTCTTGGAAACTTCAAGGAAGTGCCGCTTTATCCAAAGGGAAATTTGCACGTCAGATTATTCCTGGTGTGGAAGGAAACCAAGGTCCATATCGTTTACGAGGAAATGAAAATGAACCGTTTATCGTGGTTTTGTCAGGAACAGAACGTGTTTTTATTGACGGGAAATTATTAGACAGAGGTCAAGAATATGATTATGTTATCGATTACAATACTGCTGAAGTGATTTTTACAGCCCGAAATTTAATAACAAAAGATAGCAGAATTGTCGTTGAATTTCAGTATTCTGATTTAAATTATGCACGTTCATTGATCCAAGCAGGAACGAGTTACAAATCTGAAAAGCTGGAATTTTGGTTAAACACTTACAGCGAACAAGACGCCAAAAATCAAACGATTCAGCAGGAATTGAGTTTTTCTCAAAAGAAATTATTATCTGAAATTGGCGATAGTTTATATTTGGCAAAAACGCAGGCTATTGATTCCATTGGTTTTATAGACAATCAAAATTTATACAAACTGATTGATTCTTTAGGCATTGATAGTGTGTTGGTGTTTTCTGTCAATAAAGATTCAGCCTTTTTCCGAGCAAGTTTCACTTATGTAGGTCCAAATCAAGGAAATTATGTCTTTTCAAACACGAATGCTTTAGGCAAAATTTACAAATGGGTGTCACCTCAAAATGGAATTCCGCAGGGCGATTATGAACCTGCTCGAATCATAATTACACCCAAACAAAAAAGATTTGTGTCCACTGGTTTTTCCTATAAAATTGGTAAAAAATACCAAGTTGAAAGTGAATTTGCCTATTCCGAAAATGATTTGAATACCTTTTCTAGAATCAATTCTGAAGATGACCAAGGAATGAGTAATCGAACAAAAATTAGTTCAAGTACCAATTTTGCAAAAAAAGACAGTATTTATGCATGGAAATACAATAATAAAGCGGAACTGGAAGTCTTGAGTAAAAATTTTAGTCCAATCGAACAATACCGAGCAGTGGAATTTGACCGTGATTGGAACACCCGAAATAAAAATTTTACAGGACAACAATTTTCTGCATCTGTTTTAAATGAATTTCAACACCATAAAAATGGGACATTTGCTAGTGAATTAGCCACTTACACCATTGGAGAAAATTATAATGGATACAAGGCACGTTTATATGGACGATGGAATAATAAAGGCTTTAAATCCAGTTGGGATGGAAGTTATTTGTCAAGTACGCAGACAATAGCAGGAAGTGAAAACAATAACTTTTTGCGACATAAAGTAGTTGTCTCTCAACAAATTAAGAAATTAATTTTCGCTTATCGCGATGATTTTGAACGAAATGCTTTTAAACAAAATACAAGTTTATTGAGCCAGAGTTACTTGTTTTATGACAAAGAATTTTCCCTATCAAATGATGATTCGGCGAAGGTAAATTTTAAACTTTTTTACAGAGAACGTTTGGATCAAAAGTCTGATTCGTTAAAATTAAGAAACGCTGCCAAAGCGACTAATTTTGGGGCAAATTTGGCATTAAATGGAAATCCAAATCAACGGCTAAATTTGCTAATAAATTACAGACAGTTAAAGATAATTAATACACAATTAATCAATCAAACACCAGAAAATACTTTGTTAGGTCGCTTGGATTACGACCGAAAATTTTGGAAGGGAGCTCTAACTTGGAATACATTTTATGAAATTGGAAGTGGTTTAGAATTGAAGCGTGAATTTTTGTATATCCAAGTAAATGACGGACAAGGAATTTACACCTGGATTGATTACAATGGAGACGGAATAAAAGATTTGAATGAATTTGAAATTGCACAATTTGCAGACCAAGCAAGTTTTATTCGTGTTTATACGCCTAGTAATGAATATGTTAAAACATTTTCAAATGAATTTAATCAAGGAATCTTTTTTAAACCTGAGAAATTATGGTCATCGAAAACAGGAATTTTGAAGTTTATGAGTCGTTTTTCTGACCAAGCGAGAATTCGAATTAACCGAAAAACAAACAATTTTAAATCCAGAGAAATTTTAAATCCATTTTACGGTGAAGTGCGAGATACTAGTTTGTTAAGTTCAAGTTCAAACATTCACAACACTTTGTATTTCAATCGAACAAGTTCAGTTTTTGCGATGGATTATGTCTACCACAATTCGATGACAAAAACCTTATTGGCCTCTGGTTTCGATGCAAGACAACAAAATTACAATGAAGTGAATTTTAGACTTAACATAAAGAAAAAATACTCCGTGGAAACAAGTTTTCAGTTGGGAAAAAAATTAGTGGAGGCAGATTATACCACAGGTAGAAATTACGACATTGATTATTTGATGGTAAAACCTTCTTTCATTATTCAACCTTCCACTTCCTTTCGTTTTTCCTTAGACACCCGTTATTCTGAAAAAATTAATGTCGAAGGAGAATCCGCTTATGCAGGGGAATTGGGTTTCAAATTGAAATACAACCAAGCATCAAAAGGAAGTTTTCAGTCCGCATTTAATTACTTGTCAATTACTTATGCAGGTGACCAAAATTCTGCCTTGGGTTTTGAGATGTTAGAATCCTTGAAACCAGGAAACAACTTTACTTGGAACATTGGATATCAGCGTTCTGTGTCCAAAAACCTTCAAATTTCAGTACAATACAACGGACGGAAATCTGAGACAAACAAAACAATACATTCTGGTGGAATGGAGGTGAGGGCCTTTTTCTAAACCTGAAGCCTAGCCCTGATGGTAGTGGCATCCTGTATAAACAACAAAAAATGCGACTTCGAGAACCTCAGTCTGCATCTTGTTTATACAGATATAACGAACAGCAGGAAAAAGCTGCAAAGTAAAAATTTACAAGATTTTCACAAAATCTATTTTTTTCTTATCTTTACCCCTAGTATGGCATTGAAACAATATTTAGCGCAAAAATTAGAGCAGCGACTTTCTCCTCAACAAATACAGTTGATGAAATTGTTGCAAGTTCCTACCATGGAATTAGACCAACGAATTAAACAAGAAATTGAAGAAAATCCTGCGTTGGAAGAAGGTAAAGAAGAAAGTGACGAAGATTTTGGAGACAATGAAAATGATGAATATGAGACAGATTCAGATGATGATTTTGATCTTTCAGATTATTTTGATGATGATACTCCAGACTATAAAACACAGACTTCAAATTCTAGTAAGGACGATGATGACCGCGTAATTCCGCTTTCTGGTGAGCAATCTTTTCAGGAAAAATTAACGGAACAATTGCATTTATTGGATTTAGACGACACACAATTTTTGATTGCGGATACACTTATTGGTAACTTAGATGAATCTGGCTACTTGAATCGTGAAGTGGAAGCTTTAGTGGATGATTTGGCTTTTTCTGCGAATGTAACTGTCACCGAAGCACAAGTGGAAGAAGTTTTAGCTTTGATCCAGGAATTAGACCCAGCTGGAGTTGGAGCTAGAGATTTAAGAGAATGTTTATTGCTGCAAATTCAAAGAAAACAAGAAGGAAATATTACGCTTTTTACAGCAAAAAAAATCTTACAAGATCATTTTGAAGAGTTTACAAAAAAGCATTACGATAAAATTCAAAAGAAACTTGAAATAGAAGACGAAGATTTAAAGCAAGCGATTGATGAAATCATTAAATTGAACCCGAAACCAGGTGGTTCAATGAAGGAGTCTGCAAAATCAATGCAACAAATTATTCCTGATTTCACAATTATAGAATTTGAAGGTCAGTTGGAACTTTCAATCAATGGCAGAAATTCACCAGAATTAAAAGTGAGTCGGGATTACGAAAGCATGCTGAGAACCTACGCTGAAGGTGCAAAAACGTCAAAAGCTGATAAAGAAGCAGTGACTTTTGTGCGCCAAAAATTGGAAAATGCAAAATGGTTTATTGATGCAATCAAGCAACGTCAAAACACACTTTTGTTTACGATGCAAGCAATCATGAATTACCAAAAAGCGTATTTTTTAACAGGTGATGAAACCAACCTAAAGCCCATGATTTTAAAGGATATTGCTGATATGGTTGCTTTGGATATTTCAACTGTATCTCGTGTGGCAAACAGTAAATACGTTCAAACTGCTTATGGAATTTTCCCATTAAAGTATTTCTTTTCAGAATCATTGTCTACAGATTCAGGAGAAGAAGTTTCTACCAGAGAAGTGAAAAAAATTCTTTCTGAAGCTATTGAAGCAGAACAGAAGAAAAAACCACTTACAGACGATCGTTTGGCAGAATTGTTGAACGAAAAAGGATATAACATTGCTCGTAGAACAGTTGCAAAATACAGAGAACAATTAAATATTCCTGTGGCAAGATTAAGAAAAGAACTGTAAATGAGGATTCTAGCACATTTAATTTCTTGGGTATTTTTACCATTGTTGATGCCAATTTACGGCTTACTAATCACGATGTTTTTACCCTCCTTTGAACAAAGTTATTTTCAAGAAAACACACTTTTTTGGATGCCTGATGGACATAAATTTGCGGTGATTACCATGTTTTTTATCTTTTCTTTCTTGGCACCAGCAATCACTTTGGTATTACTTCTTCGCACAAAAGCGATTTCGAGTATAGAGGTGGATAATCAAGGAGAAAGAACCACGCCGATTGTGATTTCCGCAATTTATTGTTTGATTTTGGGACTTTTTCTACTATTCAAAGCTCCAGATCATATTTTACCAGCTTCTGTTTATGCCTTGCCATGGGGCGGATTTATTGGTATTTCCCTCGCTGGATTTATCAATAAGTACACTAAAATTAGTCTTCACGGAATAGGAGTGGGGATGTTTGTTGGATTTTTGATTGCCTATTTTAACTTTCAAGTGGATTATTATTTTGAAATAATTATTGCAGGAGTAATTGTTGCAGGATTGGTTATGTCTGCCCGAATTTTATTAGGAAAACATACTTTAAAACAAGTTATTTATGGGTTTTTCCTCGGTTTTCTGAGTGTGTTTACTTGCGTTTCACTTTTTAATTTATATTATTTTTAATCACTTTATGAACAGTAAATATTTAATTTTATCAACGGTTTTTTTATTTTTTATTTCTTGTGGCACCGTGAATGAAAAAAACAAAGGAAAAGGAGTAAATCTATTCACAGTAGCACAAGACCGACAATTGGGAGCACAAGTTGCAGGAGAAATTGATGCAAATACAAAAGAATATCCTTTGCTTGATTCCCTAAGGTATAAAGAAGTTTATCAATATGTTTACAAGGTTCGAAATAATATTTTAAACTCTGGAAAAGTTGATTTTAAGGATGATTTTCAATGGAGAATAAAAATTATCCACGACGACAAAACAATGAATGCATTTTGTACACCTGGAGGCTACATATATGTTTACACTGGAATTTTGAAATTTTTAGAATCTGAAGATGAATTGGCAGGTGTTTTAGGTCATGAAATTGCACATGCAGATCAAAGACATTCTACGAGACAAATGACCAAACAATTTGGAATTCAAGTCTTGTTAGACGTTTTGGCAGGAAATAGGCAGCTTTTAAAAGAACTTACAGGTGCAATTGTTGGATTGAAATTTTCAAGACAACACGAAACCGAAGCAGACGAATGTTCTGTAAAATATTTATGTCCAACGGAATACAATGCTGCTGGCGGAACAGGATTTTTCGAAAAAATTCAAGCTTTGGGAAGCGACAGGCAGCCAGAGTTTTTAAGCACACATCCTAACCCTGAGAATAGAATTGAAAATTTCCAAAACCAAAAGATTACTAAAGGTTGTACCGGAGAAAAAACATTCAAAACAGAATATCAAGCGATGTTAACTAAATTGCCTAAATAAATGTTATTTTTTCTCGAAAACAATACTTTCATTGATACTGAAAAGGGAATTGATATTTCTTTACCACTAACAAATGATTCTGAAAATCCGATTGCTTGGTATGTGGATAAACCTGTATTTGAACCAGTTCGAGCGAATGGTTTCATTGGCTCTGTGCAAGAAGGTGGAGCAGTAAATTTTAGAAATATCTTTTTTAATCCACATGGTCACGGCACGCATACAGAATGTTTGGGACACATCACACAAGAAGTTTATTCTGTAAATCAAAGTTTAAAATCCTATTTTTTTGCTGCTGAAGTCATCAGCGTTACTCCAGAACAAATTGGAGGTGATTTGCTTATTACAGAAAAATGTTTTCCTACACTAAATAAAAATTTTGATGCTTTGATTATTCGAACTTTACCGAATGAGCTTAGTAAAAAACATAAAAATTATTCTTCTAGCAATCCAGCGTATTTGCACTTAAATGTCATTAACTTTTTAGAAAAACACGGCGTTAAACATCTTCTAATTGACTTGCCTTCCGTTGATAAGGAAGAAGATGGAGGCGCTTTAGCTTTTCATCATGCTTTTTGGAAGGTTCCTGAAAATCCACAGTTTGACAAAACAATCACGGAATTAATTTTCGTTGCAGATGAAGTTCAAGATGGGGAATACATATTAAATCTTCAAACCGCGCCTTTTGAGAATGACGCAAGTCCAAGTAGGCCACTTTTATTTCAAATTTATAAAAAATGAGTCAAATTGTAGTAGTTGGAATCGGAACTGACGTTGGAAAAACGGTTGTAAGTTCAATTTTAGTACAAAAACATCGTTGTTCTTATTGGAAACCAATTCAATCAGGTGACTTAGATAATTCTGATTCGCACAAAATTCAACGAAATTGTTCTTTTCCGGTAACTTTTTTACCCGAAATTTATCGTTTAAACGAGCCATATTCTCCACATTTTTCAGCAGAATTAGATGGAGTGAAAA
>JBIKSI010000033.1:0-26104 GCA_044348665.1 Crocinitomicaceae bacterium | reverse complement strand
CATATTTTGGTCGAGATGCACGGTTTTTTGAAAGTTTTTTCATTTTTCCTTGCACTTGGTTGTGCAAAAATAAGCTATAACCCACAAAAATCAAAGGTTTATACTTTTTCAGCAGACCCTATTTAATATAATAGGTTTTTAAACAATAACGCACCCAAAACTCAATAATAGCATTTAAACTATACTATTAGCAATATTAATCAACCATTTTGAAGTTAATCATATCATTTACAATCATTTTTGGATTGATGGAGGAATTTAAAACACGCAATTTTGTTCTGTTGTTGCTTGAAAGTGCATCAAAAACAGCATTTTGGAATTTTTCGATTTCGTGCACTTGAGTATGAAGTTCTTTGATAAATGATAAATTGTTTTCATCTTGCTCATTCCAAAGCTCAAGATTTTCCACATAAGTTTCATTCATTTTTGAATAGCTGTCCATTTTCGCATTGTAGTTTAGTTTTAGGTAATCAATCGCTAAAATGTAATTTGATGCGTACACTTTCTTTTTGTTTTTTAGCGGAATTTGCATGTCATTTGTACGCGCAAATTCAGTGTTTGCCTTGTTTTTCACTTCATTTAATAAAAAGTTTTTTGTGGTATGTAAGGAGTCAATTCGCTGCAATTCTTGTTGAATTTTTAGAATTTTCAGAGTGTTTGCATCTGAATATTGAAGTTCATTCGCTTTTTTGTATGCCTCAATTGCCTCTTTGTATTTTTTATCTGCTTGCAATTTATCTGCGAAAATGATTGTATTGGCAATGTTTTCTAGTCGAATTCTTTCTTCTTCTTTTTCACGTTCAATACGCGCTAATTCTTCTTTTTCAAGGGCTTCTAGTCGCAACTGTTCGGATTTTAAAAATTCTTCTTTTGCGATACGTTCGATTTCCTCATTTTTTTGCTTCAAATAATTGGTGTAACAATCGGTGTTGTTGTCGCAAGAAATGATTTTTAACTGATAAGCATGCGGAATCGATTTTCTTTTTGAATAATAATACAAAGGATTGATGATGTTTCCGAAATTTTCAACTGCAAAAAGATCCGATTGCCACACTGAAATTGCTGGTGATGAAATCTCAATGGTGTCAATTAAATACATTTTTCCATCCACCATTGCACTTTTTTTGATTGGGTCATAAGCATTCCAAAATTGTTCTTGAAAAGCTAAACTGTCGTAATAAATGATTTTTTCACCTGTTGTGATGTCTTTTACCAATTTAGAATACAAAACGCCATTTTTGAATTTTAATTCTTCAACGGTTTTAGGATAAGTTGTCAGCCAAACTCCTTCAGCAAGTCCGTATTCGTCAAATTGACCACTACTTTTAGTTTTGCTAAGTAATGTTTTGTCGTAAGCAAATTTACCAATAAAATGATTGTCTTTGAAATTGGCACTTGCAACAACTTTTTCTGCTTTTGGATTGTATTTTTTAGTCTTTTTATTAAAGGTTTTGCAAGCATTCGAAAATGACCACAAACCATCCATGTTTCCTAAAGTATATTTTCCTGTTATCGCAGTATTTAATTGAATTTTACCCATTTCGTTGCTGTAAACTTTATTTAAGGCTGTAGTTTTCCATATTCCATCGCGTTTGTCTTGCTTAAAAAAACCTTTGATGGTATAAATTTTTGAAATGTAACTGAAAGTTCCTTCGTAAATACGATCGGCTTTGTCGTTCTCGTAATATTGATAAACGGCTTTTCCATTTTCAAAAACGCCATTGTAGGTTTTTAAAGTTTGAGCTTTGCTGGTAAAATTTAACAACATTATGAATGCAAAAAGTATTGTTTTTTTCATTTTTATTTTTTGTATGAGTTCAAATATAAGGATTTACAAAAAGTATTCCAAAGGAAAATTGGTTTTTTATAAAGAATGATAAATGATTGAATTATAAATGATGAATAATAAATGATCATTTATAAATAAATTATTTTTTCACAAACTTAGCAATTGCTTCCACGTGACTTGTATGCGGAAATTGGTCAGCGAAGGAAATTTTTTCTAGATGATATCCTGCTTTTTCCAAACTTTCTGTGTCGCGGGCTTGTGTTGCTGGGTTACAAGAAATGTAAACAATTCTATCGGCATCTAAATCAACCACTTTTTGTAAGGTTTTCGGCGCAATTCCAGCTCTTGGTGGATCCAAAACGATTGTTCCAATTTTTCCGATGTAGGTGGGATATTCTTTTAAAAATTTACCGACATCTGCTGCAAAAAACTGAAGGCCTTCAATTGAATTTCGTTTAGCATTTTTCTTAGCGTCAGCAATGGCTTCTGGAACGATATCCACACCAATAATTTTTGTTTTTGGTGATCTTTTAGCTAAGATTTGACCAATTGTTCCTGTTCCGCAGAATAAATCCATAACGACTTTGTCTTGGAGTTCATTTCCTTCAAAAACATAGTCTAAGGCTTTGTTGTAAAGTAATTCTGCGCAAGATGGATTTGTTTGGAAAAAACTTTCCATGCTGATTTCAAACTTCAAGCCTAACAAATCTTCAATGATTTTATCTTTTCCAAAAACTAAGTTGTTTTGACCGTTTTCAATTTTTGCACGATCTGCCACATTATCGTTTACTGTATGTTGAAATCCAGCCAAACGTTCACCCAAAATTTCTTGTAATAAATTCGAGAGTGCTTGGACGTCAAATTTTTCTATTCCTTCAGAAGAAGTAACCAAATTAATCAATAATTTGTCCTCAAAAAATGATTTCCGAACGACAAAATGTCTGAAAAAACCTGTTTTTTTTGGTGGATGCCAAGCAGGTAAATTGGTTTTGAATAAGAATTCTCGAATTTTGTATAAATTGTTTTCCCATTGCTGATCAAACATACCACTTTCCTTGTTCAAACTTTCGACCTTCCACCAGGTTCCACGACGTTTAAAACCAAGTGCAAAGGCATTGTCTTTTTCTTCATTTGTTTCTAAATCGTGTTCAATGGAAGAAAAACTGTATTCCATTTTATTTCGGTAGTTGAAATGATTTGGCGAAGTAATAAAACTATCAAATCGGGTTTTGATGTCCGAAATATTAGCTAGTTTTCGATACAAATCAATGCTGGTTTCCAATTTGTATTTTTCTTGAATTTCGATTGGAACAAAAATAAAGGGAGCTCCAGAAATTTCCTGGTAAGGGAGAGTTGTTTCGGAAGATGAACGTTGCAAAATTTCAATTAATTTACATTCGGCATGGCGTTTACGTTTGTTTTCAACTTTTGCCCTCACCGTTTGACCAGGGAAGGTGTTTTCAACAAAAACGATGTAATCACCTTCTTCTGTAGGGATTTTCGCAATTCCTTTGCTGCCAAAAGCGAAATCAGAAATTTGTAATTCAATAATATCTCCTTTTTTCATGTTTATGCCGTTGTAATGTAATTTTTATTAAAACCTTCGATTAGTTAATTGTCCAATTAATGCGAATTACTCCATGATTAACCAATATCCTCCTTTATCAGGTCCAACTCTTTTCAGTATATTTTCTTTTTTTAGATCAGATAGATGACTTGCAATGGTTCTGATTGAAACGTCTAATTCGTTTGCTAATTGTACGCTAGTAATTTGATTGTTTTTCTCAATTAATTTCAAATTTTTTTGTCTGTTTTGAAGCTTTATTTTTTTGCTTTCAATTTTTTCATTTTTCTTAATCAATACGGCCTTTTCAGTACCTTTTTTCTGTGCAGTTTTCTGTGCAGTTTTCTGTGCAATTTTCTGTGCAGTTTTCTGTGCAAATTTTTGCTTATTTTTTGCATAGAAAAGGACTATTTGTAATCCTGAAAAATGCGTGTTGTAACTGGGGGAGATTAATCCATGATTAATACAGTCTTTTATTATTTTCAGGATTCCTCGACCCCATGATTCAATGATTCCAGCTCGAAAAAAAGCATTGGCAATGTCTGGATTAAAAGGGTAGGATGGATGTTCAGATGTTAATTTTTTTATGTCCCATCCTTTTGGTAATTCCCCAGGGTTCCAAATGATAATTTTTTCGGGATAGACACTAATTTGTATTGGGATTCTTGAGCTATAATCTTTATGGACAATTGCATTTATCACAGCTTCTCTAAGTGCACTTTCAGGATATGGGAACGTTTCAATTCTATTTACACCTTGGTATGAAATAATTGCACTCATGTATTTAGAAAGAAGCAATTCCATTGTTTTATCTACTTGATGAAAAAGGTTTCCATGAATTTCATCGTGATAAATTAAATCTGATTCATTTTGAAAAAATCCAATTTTTATGAATGCTCCAGTAATGTATTTTTCTGGTTGTTCAAAAAACAATAGTGCTCCTGCTCTTTTTAATAGGTTTTGATCTAGTAAATAAAGATTTTCTAGTAATAGTTTGTTTGAAAGTTTTAAATCTTCACCAGAAATTCTTTGTGTTTTTGATGCTTTTTGTTTGAAATTTTCGAATGCCTTTTCTTCAAGTTCATCAATAGTTAAATTCATAATTGGAATACTGTCCCAATGTTTTCCATGTTTTTCAAGCATGAATTTATTTAGTGCATTTCCTTTAAGTTCTTGTTTGGTAGCTCCCGACCGATAATGGTATTGTCCTTTGTAATTTACAGGGTTTAGTTGAGGTTCAACGATGATTTCTATATATTCTTTGTTATCTTGAGTAAGGACATTAACATCAACAATAATTCCCAATATATCTCTTACCTTGTTTGGTATATCTTCTAACAATTTGTGAGCATCATTTAGGCCGATGATATCTCCATTGTCGTTGATTCCTATGTAAATTGTTCCTCCAAAAGCATTTGCAAAACCACAAATCCATTTGATGTATTCGTCATTCCAAGATTCTTTGAATTCTATATTTTGGTTTTCTTTTTTCACCTAAAAAATTCACCAATCAAATCAAGCCTCTAATAATTCCTTTGTCGGAAGTTTCAATAAAACTTAATATTTGATTTCTTAGAGCAGATTCTGGAATACTTTCCTTAACGGATTCAATTCCCTTGGTAATGTTGCTGTTCATCACGTAAAGAATTCGGTAAATGTCTTCGATTTCTCGGACCGATTCATCCGTGAAACCTCGACGTCTAATTCCAACTGCGTTTACACCTGCATAAGTAAGTGGTTCGCGCGCTGCCTTGATGTACGGTGGAACATCTTTTCTTACCAAAGAAGCACCACCAATAAATGCATGAGCTCCAATTTTCACGAATTGTTGTGCCACGACTGTTCCTTCTAAAATTGCAAAATCTTCAATGGTTACATGTCCCGATAGACCAACATAAGAAGCTAAAATGACATTGTTTCCAATTTGGCAGTCGTGTGCAACATGTACATAAGTCATTAGAAGACAGTTAGATCCAATTCGAGTTGCTAATTTATCGTTTGTGCCACGGTGAATTGTGACGCATTCACGAATGGTTGTGTTGTCGCCAATTTCAACTGTAGTGTATTCTCCGTTAAACTTTAAATCTTGTGGTTTAACACCAATTACTGCTCCCGGGAAAATTTCACAATTTTTTCCAATGCGCGTGCCTGGATAAATCGTAACGTTGGGATGAATGTGTGTTCCAGCGCCAATAATTACATCTTCAAAAATAGTTGAAAATGAATCAATTTGAACATTTTCTCCCAAACTTGCATTTGGGTTGATATCTGCAAATTTACTTATCATTTATGCTTTGTCTTTGATAACTTGAGCAAGCATTTCAGCTTCCATTACAGCTTTTCCATTTACGTATGCAGTTCCTCCCATGTGAACTAAACCTCTTCTCATTGGAGATAATAATTTTAAATCAAAAACCAAAGTATCACCAGGAATCACTTTTTGTTTGAATTTCACATTATCAATTTTCATGAAATAAGTCGAGTATAAATGTGGATCTTCAACTTTACTCAAAGAGAAAATTCCACCTACTTGAGCCATTGCTTCGATCTGTAAAACGCCCGGAAAAATTGGGTTTCCTGGGAAATGACCTGTAAATTGCGGTTCATTCATGGAGATGTTTTTTACACCGATGATATTATCATCTGTGATTTCCATGATTTTATCCACCAATAAAAATGGATATCTGTGTGGCAACATTTTTTCAATGTCGTTGATGTTATACAAAGGCTCTTTTGTTAAGTCAAATTGTTTGCCTTGTTTTTCCTGTTTTTTGATTTGTTCTTTCAGTACTTTCGCAAAACGAACATTTCCTGAATGTCCAGGTCGAGCGCCTAAAATGTGTGCTTTGATCGGTTTCCCTACTAAAGCTAAATCTCCAACTATATCTAATAATTTATGGCGCGCAGGCTCGTTTTCAAATTGTAATTTGATTGAATTGAGAACGCCCAAACCTTGCACCTGAATTTTTAATTCTTCTTTTCCTAATAATTTTGCCAAGCGCGTCAATTCTTCTTGACTCACATCGTCACGATCAACCAATACAATTGCGTTGTCTAAATCACCACCTTTGATTAAATTATTACTCGCTAAAAATTCTAATTCTCTCAGAAAAACAAAGGTTCTACATTTTGAAATTTCTTCTTTAAATTCACCAATTTGGTACATGGAAGCATGTTGTGTTCCCAAAACTGGAGATTTGTAATCTACCATTACCGTAATTCGGTAGTGATTATCAGGAATTGCTAAAAACTCGATTCCTTTTTCAAGGTCTTCCCAAGGAATGTTTTCTGTTAGTTCAAAATATTCTCTATCTGCATTTTGATCTTGATAACCAACTTGCTCAAAGGCTTGCACAAATAACCAAGAGCTTCCGTCCAAAATTGGAATTTCTGGTCCATCAATCTTGATTAAAGCATTGTCAACTTGCATTCCGTAAAGAGCTGCAAGTACATGTTCTGTTGTGTAAACACGTGCACCATTTTGTTCCAATGTTGTTCCTCTATCCGTTGCAACAACTAAATCACAATCTGCTTTGATAGTTGGTTGTCCTTCTAAATCAACTCGTTGGAATTTATAACCATGATTTTCTGGAGCAGGACAAATTTCGATGGTAACTTTTTCTCCAGTATGTAATCCAACACCTGTTAATTTTACTGCTTCTTTGAGTGTACGTTGCTTTTCAGCCATATTTTGAGAGACATTAGACAAAAGATATTAGACAAAAGACATTATTTGTCAGTAATCTTTGTGTGTTTATATTCTATTTATTTTTAGTCAATTCTTTTAACTTCTGGTCAAATTCTTGGATTTTGTTCAAGATAAACGGCAATTTTCTAAATCCAAAATAGGACTTTTTGAAATCCTCGATATTTATTCCTGGAGAACCCATTAGTGTATCTGCTTTTTTTACTGTACTTGGAATTCCGGATTGAGCAACGATTTTTGTTTCGTCGGCAATGTGCAAGTGACCAGCAATTCCGGCTTGACCGCCAATCATGACACGTTCTCCAATTTTAGCAGAACCTGCGATTCCAACTTGTGCAGCCATGGCAGTATTTTTCCCAACCTCTACATTGTGTGCAATTTGACATAAATTGTCAATTTTTACTCCACGACGAATGATTGTTGAGCCTAAAGTTGCTCTATCTATTGTTGTATTTGAACCTACTTCCACAAAATCTTCTAAAATAACATTTCCTATCTGTGGAACTTTTTGGTATTCACCATTTTCGTCTGGGGCAAAACCAAAACCATCGGCACCAATAATTACACCAGCGTGAATGATGCAGTTTTTACCGACTTTACAATCAGCATAAATTGTTGCGCTTGGGTACACAACAGAATTGTCGCCAATTTCAACATTTTCACCGATAAATGCATTGGGGTAAATTTTCACATTGTTACCAATTTTTGCACCATCAGAAATATATGCGAAGGCACCCAAATAGATTTCTTCACCTAATTTTGCTGATTCAGAAATAAAAGAAGGTTGTTCAATTTTCGCTGGTTTTTGACGCATTTGATTGTAAAAATCCAACAATTTTGCAAAACAAGCGTAAGCATCATCAACTTGCACAAGTGTTAAACTTGAAGGTAAATCCTTGGTTGGAGAAAATGTCTTATTTACAATACATATCGATGCTCCCGTGGAGTAAATGTATTCTTCGTATTTTGGGTTCGAAAGAAAAGAAAGTGTACCTTCCGTTCCTTCTTCAATTTTTGAAAGTGCATTCACTTTTACCTCCGGATTACCCGAAATCACACCATTCAAAATTCCAGCAATTTGTTCAGCAGAAAATTCCATTGTTCAAAATTAAAAATAAAATTGAAATTTATCTATCTAAGACTAGAAAAAAAACAAATTTCACGTATTTCTTCGGATTTATTTACATGAATTTTCAAAAGGAATATCAAATGACTTGATGGTAATTTTATTTTTATACCAATATGTTTTTGATCCAATCATATTTCCTTTTGCATCTTTGTAATTGATGTAACAAATTGGACGAGGTTTTTTGAAATAAAATGTTTTGTCAAAATCCACTTCTCCACTTTCTTTGATAGCTTTAAAAATCAACTTTTGATTGATGAAACCTAATACTTCTTGCTGACAACCTAAAACCTTATTTGAATCGACATAGATTAAATCTGGGTCATTCGGGAAGTGTAAGAATTTTCCTTTCCCTTTCAAGGTATTTGTAACTTTTGAAACTGGCCTTTGTGCATATTTTACTTCAGAAATATAATTGTCTTTCGGCAGGGTGAAAAAAACTTTGATTTTATCATTTGAAAGGTAGTAAATTTTTGTTTTTCCTTCCGTGATACTCTTTTCAAAATCGACGTCGCCCGTGTTCAAAAGCTCAATAATGTCATCTATTTTTACACCTTTTTTGCTAAGAACTTTGTTTTCTTCTTCAGAAACCACCAATGCTCGATCTAAAATGGAATTTTTCACTCTATTTGCTGGAAGCCAGCTGCAACCTCTATTTTGGAAAAAGAAAAATACGAATACCATTCCTATTCCAAAGCCAACTCCGTAATATTTTAATCGATTTACAAATTTGTTCATTTTTGATTTTTTGACAAAGTTACTAAAACTATGAAAAAACAAGGGTTAATTATTGTAAATAAAAAAACGTCAAGAAAAATCCTGACGTTTTTTAAAAATAAATTGTATCTAATTTTACATTAATGCTTCCAATTTGCTTACTAATTGCGCTTTTGGAACAGCACCAACAGATTTGTCAGCAACTTCACCACCTTTCACAAACAAAATTGTAGGAATATTTCTAACTCCAAATTGTGCTGATACACCTGGGTTTTCGTCTACATTCACTTTCCCAATGATTGCTTTACCTTCGTATTCTGTTGCCATTTCTTCGATAACTGGTCCAATCATTCTGCATGGTCCACACCATTCTGCCCAAAAATCTACTATTACTGGTTTGTCTGCTTTTAATACAAGCTCCTCGAAGTTTGCATCTGTAATTTCTAATGCCATATTGTTTGTTTTTTAAAATTAATCCCTAAAGTGGGTGTAAAATTACGTTTACATTTTGTAGTAGTCAAATTATTTGCCAAGTTTTTTTAATGACAAAATGACATTTTTTTGTCAATTATTGGATTTTCAAAAATTTTATTTATTTTAGCTGAATATTTTAAAATAAATAATTTATGAAAAAATTTTTCCTCTCTACTTTTGTGGGATTCACTATTTCCTTTGGTTTTAGTCAAATTGAAGCAAATGATGATAATTTCGTTTTTACAGAATTCGATGCTTTGCCGATTGTAATAGATTTAATACAGAATGACAATGGATTGATAGACCCAACTAGTTTGTCTATAGATTTTAATTCTCCAGATGCATCGTTTACAGTTAACCAAGATGGCACAATTACATTAAATACATGGAATTCCGCCGAATTAAATTTTACCTACACTGTTTGTAACGATGGAAATCCTATTTTAGAATGTGGAACGGCGAATGTAAACATTTTTATGAATCATCAAGTATTCTGTCTTGATGAGTTTATAGATGATGCATACAATAGCAATGCCAATTCAGTAATTGTTTTAAATCTAGCAGAAAATGACAATTTAGATTGTACAGCCTCGTTTATTCTTATTTCTCAACCAACAAATGGAGTTGTTGTGTTAAATCCTGATGGAACAGGTACTTATACTCCAAATGTAGATTTTGTGGGAATGGATGCTTTTTCTTATGGAAGTTTGGAGCATAATTCAAGTGCAAATGTAAGTATTACTATTGAAGAAAATTGTCTAAACTCAACAAGTACCATGACAGAATCTTCATGTGCACCTTACCTTGCTCCAGATGGACAAAGTTATAATGCATCTGGTGTTTACACTGCAATAATTCCAAATATGGCAGGTTGCGACAGTACTATCACAATTGATTTTACTGCAACAAACCCAACAAGTTCAGAAATAATTTCAGTTTGTGAATCTTATACAGATGTAAATGGTGACATTTATGCTGCAAGTGGGATTTATACTTATCTAAAAGCAGGTGATTTATGTGACACAATAGTTACCTTGGACTTAACTATTTTGAATGCAACAATGTCATCAATAACAGAATCTTCTTGCGCTCCTTATATAGCACCTGATGGTCAAAGTTATGATGCATCTGGTATTTATACAGCTGTAATTCCAAATATGGCAGGTTGCGACAGTACAATTACAATTGATTTTACAGCAACAAATCCAACAAGCACAGAAATAATTTCATCTTGTGAATCGTTCACTGATGAAAATGGAGATGTTTATTCTGCAAGTGGAATTTACACTTACCTAAAAGCGGGAGATGTTTGTGATACAATTGTTACTTTAGATTTAACAATTTTAACACCAACTACAAATTCAATTGTTGAAACATCTGTTTGTGGGGCATATACAGCACCTGATGGACAAGAATTCACTGAAAGTGGAGTGTATGAAGTTACTATTCCAAACGCAGAAGGGTGTGACAGTATCATTTCAATTGACTTAACTGTGACCATGCCAACGATGGCTACTGTTACCGTTGCAAGTTGTGATGATTACACAGCCGCAGATGGGATGATTTATTCAATAAGTGGGGTATATTCTGCAACGATTCCAAACATGGCTGGTTGTGATAGTATTATTACAATCAATTATACGAAAAATGTACCTACATTTAGCACAGTTTCACCAGTGACTTGTGATTTTTATGTTTCGCCTACAGGTCAGATTTTAACTACAAGTGGCGTTTACACATTTGTGATCCCTAATGCAAAAGGTTGTGATAGTACGATTACGGTTAATTTAACATCAAATCCTTCTGTGGTTGCTTCAGTAGTTTTGCAAGGTGATACAACGGCAACAGCCTTTCCAGCAGATTTATCATACCAATGGTTAAATTGTGAAACTGGAGAAATGATTACATCTGCTACCAATCAAATTTTACAACCAATTGGAGGAGATTATCAAGTGATCGTTTCTAACTCTTTTGGATGTTCTGATACGACTTCTTGTGTAACGATTACAAATTTTGCAAACTTGAATGAACAAGATTTTTCTAACTTGGTTTCGATTTATCCAAATCCAAGTAATGATGTAATTTTTATTAACTTGCCAGAAAATCAAATTTTCATCTTGAATTTAAGAGATGTGAATGGAAAAGTTTTAAGAACAATCAATTCTACTAAAGCGATGGAAACTTTTTCTTTAGCTAATTTCGAAAACGGAGTTTATTTCCTTCAATTCGAAAATGAAGCTGGAAGTTTTACAAAAAGAATAATCAAAAACTAGAATAATATTCCAACTTTTTGAAAGGCTAGCAATTTTGTTAGCCTTTTTTTTGGAACATTTTTTCGTTTCTGTAGTTTATTATTATTACGTAATTTTACACAATGATTCTTTTCGACGAACAAACATTATCTGATTTAGAGTTTCCATTAATTCAAACTTGGTTGCAAAATTATGCCTTGCAGAAAACAGCGCATAATCGTTTGGGGGAATTAAAACCAACAAGTAACTTTTCGCACTTAAGGTTAGAATTAGATAAATTAAACGAATTTGTTGCCATCAAAAGAGTAGAGGAGTTCTTTCCCGCTCTAGATTTTGAGGAAATAGAAAAAGAAATAAAATTGTTAGGCATTCAAAATGCTGTGATTGAATTAGAGGGTTTTGTGCGAATAAAGATTGCCTCTGAAAGGGTAAATTCTTTGCTTCATTTTTTTGACAAACGTGAGAAGGAATATCCAAATTTAGCTTACTTGTTGCAAAATTGCTATTTCACAAAAGAAATTATTGAAATTATTGATGCCGTTTTCACTCCAAAAGGTTTAATCAAAGACGATGCGTCAAAATTATTATTCGAAATTAGAACGAAAATAAATACACTGCGAAATCAAATCAATCGGAATTTTGAAAAGGAAAAAAGACGCTTGTTGAAAGAGGGATTGTTGGCTGATATTCAAGAATCTTTTGTGAATGAACGCAGGGTTTTAACACTTCCATCGACACATAAACGTAAGGTTTCAGGTTCAGTATTGGGTTCTTCGAAAACGGGTAGTTTAACTTTTATTGAGCCACAAGTTAATGTTCCCCTAAACAATGAATTGGAAATGTTTTTGGACGATGAACGGAAAGAAGTTTTTCGTATTTTACAGCAATTAACGAGGGATATTTCCAGATTTATCGAATTGATTCGTGCTTATCAACTTGTTTTGACGGAATTAGATTTTATACAAGCTAAAGGAAAATTAGCCTACGAATTAAATTGTAATTTACCAGCAATAGAACATGAAACGCAGTCGGAGAACTTTAAAATTGAACTTATTGATGCTTTTCATCCGATTTTATGGAAAAATAATAAAACGATCAATAAGAAAACCTTTCCTCAAAGCATCAAATTGGATAAGTTTTCAAGAATGCTGGTGATTTCTGGTCCAAATGCAGGAGGAAAAAGTATCACATTAAAAACAGTAGGATTGTTGCAATTGATGTTGCAAGCAGGTTTGATGATTCCCGTAAATGAAAACAGTAAAATGTGCTTCTTTCAACAAATACTAACTGACATTGGAGATAATCAATCGATTGAAAATGAGTTGAGTACTTATTCTTATCGCTTAAAAAGGATGAAGTATTTTCTCGAAGTGGTCAATAGAAAGACTTTGGTTTTGCTTGATGAATTTGGAACTGGTTCTGATCCAATTTTGGGAGGAGCTTTAGCGGAAGTTTTTTTTGAAGAACTATATAATAAAAGGTGTTTTGGAGTCATTACGACGCATTATGGCAATATAAAATTGAAAGCCGATCGTTTGCGAAATGCCGTAAATGGCTGCATGCTTTTCAATACTGAAACCTTAGAACCACTTTATCGCTTTTCGATGGGGCAACCAGGAAGTTCTTTTACCTTTGAGGTAGCTCAGATTAATGGAATTCCCATTGAATTAATCGAAGAAGCAAAAACTAAAGTTGACTCTCACGAAGTGAATATGGATCAATTGTTAAGTGAATTACAGCGTGAAAAGACCTATTTGGAACAATTGAATAAGGAACATGTGGAAGCTCAAGAAATTGCTGAAAAAGCGCGAAAAGAGTATCTTGAAAGGAAAAAACTCTTAGACGTGAAGCTTGCTCAACATGCGGATTTTATGGAGAAAAATAGTTCTTTTATTACTTTGGGGAAAAAAATGCAAAATTACATTGATCGTTTTCAATCAAAATCAAAAAAGAAGGATATTAATGCACCATTAATTGATGAGGTGAAAAAGTATTTGACCATTGAAAAAAGTAAAATAGACTCAAAAAACTTAAGCATAAAATTAAAGACTCAAGTAAATAAAGCCAGTGTTTCAAAAAACAAGAAAGTACAAACACCAAAAGTTGACATTCACCAACGAGAAAAGATTAATGTGGGTTCTATAGTTAAACTTATCGAAACCAAACAAACTGGAACGGTTGAAGAAATTAATGGCACGCAAATCACAGTTATTTTTGGCTTTTTACGCATGAAAGTGGAGCGTGAGAAGTTAAGTTTTGTGAAATGATTTTAAGGATTATCCCTTAAATCTCCAATAATCTGTATTTATTGAACAGCAAGTTGATAAACTACCGTTTGCTGATCTTGAGAATGAATATGCAACAAATAAATTCCAGGCGATAAAGCTGAAACGTTTATCGTGGACTCATTTTTAACCTGTTGAATAAACTTTCCTTGCAAATCGTAAAGTGTAATCGTTGAGGGAACTATTCCTGAAGCAGTGTGTATAGACACGTGCTCTGATGCTGGATTTGGAGACAAAGTCCATTCAAGGAGATTCTGAGCGTTGAGTGCCAAATAATCTATAATATAGCAATCGGAGGTATCAACACAGCCCGCAACATTTTCTAAGATTACAGCATAGATTCCATCTTGAGTAGGAGGGAAGCTTGACGCAGTTTCACTAGGAATGATCATTTGTGTTTCACAATCAAACCATTGGTAACTTTCATTTGGGCTTGCAGTTAAAATTCCAGTTCCTACGTCTGTAACTGTTGTATTTACTTGATTTACGGTCAAATTTAAGGTAAGGATAGAATCACATCCATTTTCCATTTCAACAATAAAGGTTGGTTCATTTGTTGAGGAAAAATAAGTTACTCCATCAAGCCAAGTGTATGAATCGCACGTGCTTACTACAATTTCTCGTTCTGGTTTGGGCAAAATTGTTAAGTTCAACGTTACAACTGAATCACACCCATGTATGGTTTGCAATGTTGTCGTATAAATTCCAGATTCATCTAAAAATTCACCACCAAAAAAGACTGATCCACAGCTGCTTTCTGAAAAACTACTCGCCTGAGTTGGATACAAGGTTAAATTCAAGGTTAGCAAAGAATCTGCTCCCGCTTGATTTGGAATAGTATCGAAATACGTTCCGGACTGCGTATAAGTAGTTCCTTGAAAAAGGTAAGAAGTCCCACAAATTGCAACTGTAAATGTTGAATCTGTATCTTCAGGAGCAGCAGGTGTGCCATTAACTCTCAGTGCGAAAACATCGTAATTCCCACTGTTTGACTGAAAAATACCGTTTGTTGAGTTTCCTGATCCTGCGACAACGCAGCCTCCGTTTGAGGTAACACAAATTCCGCCCACAAAATCGGAGTTTGTTCCCCCAAAAAGAATAGACCAAAGCAAGGTTCCAGAAGCATCTATTTTGCCTAACCAACCATCTCCATTTCCTTGATGTCCTATAAAATCCATGTTGTTTGACCGAGTAGCACCAGCTATGTAATAAGAACCGTCACCTAGTACCCGAATGGAATGTGCTGCATCTGCTGCTGATCCCCCATAATTTTTAGCCCAAATAAGTTCACCAAGAGCCGAAATTTTAAACGCAATGGCATCGCTATTTCCGTAAGGGTTTTCTAATATAGCACTAGCATTGATGGCGCTTCCAACTACCATAAATGTCCCATCTGCATTTTGCAAGATGTCGTTTCCATTTTCATCCGTTGTAGTATTACCATAGGTTTGTTGCCATTCAATATCGCCATTTTGAGCTAATTTCACGACCGCAATATCCGTTGTGGCGCTAATTGATGTAGAGTTTTCGAATGTGCCTACAACGATGTAACCGCCGTCTAAACAAGATTTTACTGAACGAGCGTCGTCAAAATCAAAACTTCCAATACTTTTTTCCCACACTAAATCGCCTAGAGCATCCACTTTCACAACCCACATATCCGATGTGCCTTGCGGTGAAGCACTGACATTTCCATTTGCACCTTGCGTGTAACCAACCATAATATATCCACCATCAGAAGTGACATCAACCGAAGAAGCAGCTTCACTTGCTGAACTTCCGTATATTCTTTCCCATTCTAGAGATCCTTGAGCATCTAATTTCACCAACCAGTATTCTTGCGAAGAACATACTGTGCAAGAGGGATCAAATCCCAGTGTACCTTGTGTGTTTCCCACTAAAATAAATCCTCCATCGGCTGTTTGTTTTACATCTGTAATATCATCGTCTAGCATAGTGCCAATACTTTGATTCCATACTACATTTCCAAGCGCATCTAGTTTCACAATAATACCGTCTTCAGTTCCAATATTTTGACCATTAATTGAAACTTGAATGTCACCCGTTGTTGAATTTGTTTGACCAACACATAAAAATCCACCATCCGTTGTGGGACAAACTTCGTAGAAATAGTCAAAAAGATTTCCACCGAGGGTCCTTGTCCATTCAATGGATTGAGAAAAGGCGTTACTGCCAACTAGGAGTAGGGCGAATGTTGCGTTTTTTAATTTCATGGTATTCATATTAATCACAATTACATAGAGACATTTCTTCAGTCCAAGCATCAGAATAGTTACTTGTTTTACCCTCTTGGATTTTACGCAATGTAAAAGTTGGATCTAGTTGTTGATACTTTTCGGAAATCTGAATATTTACTTTTAAACATTTCTTTTGACATTGAATGGTTTGAATATCTGTGGCACTCATCGAAGCCATTGTTGCTTCATCATATAAGTCAAAGGCTTTTAGCAATTCCGTACCCGACAAAACAAAAAGTTCATACGGAGTTTTGTCTAAATTTAATTCAACTTCCGTGTTTTCTTGTCCAAAGATTGAAAAGCAGGAAATCACACAGGTTCCAAAAAGTAATATAATGTTCTTTTTCATGGCTTATAATTTAACAAATTCTACGCGTCTATTGTTTGCTTTTCCAACTGAACTTGTATTCGGATCACTAGGTTCACTTTCTCCTTTTCCATCAGTTTCCAATTGATTTGCAGGTATTTTGAATTCTGCAATTAAAGCTTCTTTTACAGATTCAGCTCGCTTTTTCGATAAATCGAGGTTTGCCTTGTCATCACCATCCGAATCCGTATGACCAATGATTTTTACACGCACCGTTGGATTTTCGAGCAGAACTGTGGCAATGTCTTTCAAAGCACCAAAGGATTCAGCTTTAATTTTTGCTGAATTAGTATCGAACAAAATTCCTCTACTTACAAGTTTTCCTTCCGTAATCAATTTGCTACGTGTATCAGGGGCACCCACAGCAAAGCGAATATTCGCCATATACAACTGACCTCCAAAGGTATAGTTGGCGAAGAGCGATTCATACGTAATATCATTGAAAAGAGCACGGGGTAAATCAATGATCTTTTGTTCGTTGATGTAAACACGCACGCGGTTTTTCTGTCTCCAAATAGATACTTTGAAAAATTGTCCCCTGCTAACAGCTATTTTAACTTCGTTTGTGATGGTTGAAACATTGTTTTGATCCAGTACCCAAAAGTAGCACGTTCCTCCATCTCCTGCAGGGTGTATGTCCATTCCAAATTGTGTCTCCGTGCTGAAATTTTGATCGTACATCATGGGAGCATCTGTTTTTCTCACAAAAACGACCTTTATTCCGCTCATCATTTCAGAATAGTCCTCTGAAGCGAATACATCAAAATCCAGGGTGAAATTTTCTGGTAACGCTTTGATATCTTCGTTTTGGTAAATTCCTTGCGGTGAAAGTTTTAAAAAGTTCTCAGTTTTACCGTCAAACTTTACAACTTCAGCGCTGGCATTCGTATTCCAATTGATGGGGAAATCTCCTTGTTCAGTGTTTTCAAATTGGTCGAAAACAAGCACTTTTTCACCTGGGATGTAATCAAATTTACTGTATGCTTGCAAGGATTTTTGAGGCTCATCTTTTGTTGTAGCTTTAATGTCAGAATTTTCAGTTCCATCTTGAGTGGTACTTGTTTCGCTGTTTTTTTCGGATTCAGTCTGACCGCTAGGTTCTGTGCTTTGATTTTCCTTCTTTTTACCAGAGCCGTCTATTTTATCTTCTACTTTATCTAAGGTTTTATCAACTCCTTGATCGATTCTATTTTCGATTCTCGAATTAACTTTGTGCTTTAAGTTTTCTTTTTGGCGGTCTAGAATTCCCGTTTGTGCTAGCATTTCATTTGTGAAACAAATTCCAAGGATGAATAAAGTCAATACTCCTGTTTTCATGGCGTTTAATTTTTGACAAAGGTCAGGACATACGCACTAATTCCTACTAGGGAAAACCCTAGATTTTAATAAATAGTTGAAGTTTTGTAGCGTTAATTTTCTAATAAACGAAGTAGGAGGGCTTTTTTGACAAGTCCTGTTACATTTTTAACTTCTAATTTCGAAAATAAATTAGCTCGGTGATGTTCTACAGCTTTTTCGGTGACAAACAGACTTTGAGCGATTTCCTTGGTTGATTTTTCAGCTAAAATTTCACGTAGTACTTCTTTTTCTCGTCCAGTGAGATGAATGTTTTTATGTAGTTCCTGAAAGGACTCGTGTTTTCCCAAACTTTCATGGACGCCTTCACTTAAGTATTTTTCTCCTTCAAGGACTGCATTTATAGCAAAAAACAGTTCATGTGTTGATTCAGATTTAAGTACATATCCCTCAATGCCAGTAGCTAAGGTTTCTTCAATTGCAAAACGGTCGTTGAGGCTACTCAAGGCGATGATTTTTGTACTTGGGTAGGCATGTTTTAGTTCTTTCAGAAAATCGCGTGCATCGCTTGTTCCAAATTTTATATCTTGAATAAGAAGTGTAATCTCTTGTTTTTTAAGCGTTTCAAACAATTCATCTTTGGTCGAACATGAAAAAATAGTAGCATCACAAAATTCAAGGGCAAGTGATTTGTGCAGTCCTTCTAAAATTAAGGGATGATCGTCAGCTACTACAATGTTCATGGCGCTAAAATACAAATTCTAACACCGTGAAACAACCTTTTCCTGGTGCAGTTTCTAAATGAAAAGTCCCTCCAATTTCTTGTATGCGCTGTTCAATACTTTGTAGTCCTTGTCTTTTTTTAAGTTGTGTAAGGTCAAAGCCGATTCCGTCATCTTCAAAAGTGATTGAAAATGTATTTTCTGTGATCTGAATTTGAACGGTACAGTTTTTAGCTTGGGCGTGTTTTAAGGTGTTATTTATTAATTCCTGAGAAATCCGGTACAAAATATGCGCAATGTTTTGCGAAAATGGAAACGGATATTCTTCGGATCCGTAAAAATGAAGATTGGTTCGTTCAGATGAATTTTCTTGGCAAAACCTGCGAATTGCTTCCGTAAAACTCACCTTGTCCAATTTTAATGGCATAAGATTATGTGATATTCTGCGAGTTTCTTCGTGCAGATTTTTCAATTGAGTCACCGTTTTTTGGAGTGAATAAGAATCTGTCTCTTGGGTTGTTTCTAGTCCGATTTTTATACCTGTAATTGCTGAGGCAACACCGTCGTGAAGTTCGTTTGAAATGCGTTCGCGCTCGCGTTCTTCGCCTTCAACCAAGGCTTTTAAAACAGATTCATTTTTTTGCAATTCAAGGGCACGCAATTTTTGCTTTTGCAATTTTTTCAGGTTGACAAGTGTTATAACTGTTATAATTACGCCCAAAATAAGAAATAAGGTGAGGTAAAACAATTGGTTGGACTTGACTTTTTCTTCCTCTAATTTCAATTTCGCTGCAACAATTTCTTTTTCTTTCTTGGCTGTTTCGTATTTGATTAAAATGTCATTGATAATTTCTCGGTTGCTTTTATCAGCATTTGATCGAAAAATGGTGTGTGCCATGTTTAAGTGCTTGTAAGCATCCCTTGAATTATTTTTCCCAAAATATGCTCTAGCTAATTGTCGGTGAATAGAGTATAGGGTATTCTGATTTTCAAGCTGTTCAGCTATTTTTAATGCTTCCAGACCACTGCTTAAGCCCAAATCAAAGTTTTTATTTTCATTTGCCGCATTTGCCAATCCAATGTTACACAACATCATATAGAAAGCTTGCTTGTACATCGTTGAAATATCTAACGATTCTTGAAACTTTGAAATAGCCAAAGGATAGTTTTTTTGCTCGTTCCAATATTCCCCTAAGGTATAATTGCCAATGATCAATCCAATTACATTTCCATATTTTTGGGATAGTTGCAAACATTCATCCGCATGTTTTTTACCTGCATCCAATTTCCCCAATTTCACTTCACTTACGGCTAAAACACCGGCAATTGAAGGTAGATAAAGTGTATCCTTTTCTTTTTTAACAACTTGATAAGCTTCTGAAATGTACTTATACGCTGACTCGTAGTCACTTAGACTAAAAAACGTATTTGCTATGTTGTTTTTTACATAGGCTGCGGCTTTCTCATTTTCTGCTTTTTCATACCCTTCAATGGCTTTTTGATAGGCTTCAATGGCTTTTTTGTATGATTTCTGTAAACTTTCAATGGACCCCAGTAAGTTGTGGAATGTTGCTGCTTTTGCAGTGTTTTTTTTTGAATTCCAATACGTTAATCCTTGTTCACAACTGTTGCGCGCTTGCTCCAGTTTCCCTGTTTGAATGTAATATTTTGTCAATTCTGTCCAGTACCACGTTTTGTGTTGGTCTGATTTCTTGAAAAAACGTGTGTGTAATGCGTTGATTTTTTGAACTGCTGTATCCGAATTTGTTTCAGTAAGCAGGGATCTAAATTGCAGAGAAAGTTCAAGTGAATCTTTGATTTGAGACAAAGCACTCAAGTTGAATAAAAAACAAACAATTATCAATAAATTCCTCATCGAGTGTTATTTCAATGCTTCAATTTCCAATTTACTTCCAATAGATATTCTAAGGTTTCCAAGTGACGTTTTGCCTCAAACAAGTTTTCTCCCCAGGCGTAGGTACCATGATTTCTGATAATAAAACAATGATTGGAAAATTGATCTTTTTTTGACCTCATTAATTTTGAAAATTCTAGCATGTCTTGTGAGTTTTCTATAATTGGAATGGAAATTTGTGCTTCGTGGGTGGTTTGACCCTTAAATCCTTTTTGAATTTCGTATCCTTCAAACAAAATTTCTTCGTTATATTTTTGAGAATTTAAGACAGAATAAACAGAATGACTGTGTAAGATGACCAAAGTTTGTGGGAATAAATCATACAAAACAAAATGAATCAATGTTTCAGCAGAAGGTTTTTGATTGTAGAATTCTACCGTTGGATTTCCATCAAAATCGACTTTTATAAAATCTTCTGCGGAAAATTCTGATTTATCAATTCCTGATCGTGAAACGAAAATTTCCTTGTCCCAAATATCCTTTCTGAAAGAATAATTAGTTGATGTAGCGGGAGACCATCCTTTTTGGTGATAATTGCGAATGGTTTCAGCTATTTTTTCCTTTTGAATTTGAATTTCTTCCATTTGGGTTAAATAAAATTTTTATTTTGAAGAATTTCCTCCATCTCAAGCTGAATTTTTTTCGCTTCGATGCGCGCTTTTTCTGCAAAATCCAATCCTTGTGAGGCATAAATGATTCCTCTTGAAGAATTTACTAGAAGACCACAATCTTCGTTCCAACCGTAATTTGAAACATCCTCTAAGCTTCCTCCTTGGGCTCCAACTCCTGGAACCAAAAAGAAATGTTCGGGTACAAGTTTACGAACCTCACCAATTCCTTCTGCTCTTGTCGCACCAACTACAAACATGGTGTTTTCGGGAGTTCCCCAGCTTGCAACTTGTTCAAGAACATGTTTATATAATTCTTTTCCATTTTCGTCCTTCAGAAATTGAAAATTTGTTGCACCCAAATTGGATGTAAGTGCTAAAACGATTGCCCATTTACCTTCAAATTCTAAAAATGGTTTCACACTATCTTCTCCCATGTATGGTGCCACGGTGACGGAATCACATTGATATGTTTCAAAAAATGTTTTGGCGTAATAAGTTGATGTATTTCCGATGTCACCTCGTTTTGCATCAGCAATGGTGAAAATATGCTTGGGGATGTAATCTAGCGTTTTTTGTAAGGATTCCCATCCTTTTGAACCATAACATTCATAAAAGGCAATGTTAGGTTTGTATGCTACACAGTAGTCTTTCGTTGCATCAATGATTGCCTTATTAAATTCAAAAATTGGATCTTCCATTTCCAGCAAATGTTTGGGGATTTTTGTTAAATCTGTATCCAAGCCGACACATAAAAATGATTTTTTTTCTCTAATTTGTTGGATGAGTTCCTGGCGATTCATGCTAACTGTTTTTGGAAACAAAAGTACTAATAAAAATAAAAAAAGCTGTCAAAATTTCTTCTGACAGCTTTTCTACTTTTTTAAAATATAATGTTAGTAGGTAATTTGAATTCTTTCGATTGATTCAAAATCTTCACCAATCAAAATCATGTTATAAGTTCCATCAGCTAAATCACTTAAATTTAACATGGTTTCAAGTGCTAGTTCTGTTTGAACAAATACTAATCGGCCAAGTTGATCTCTTACTTCAATTCTTTTCAAATTTTGAATTGTTTCGCCTTTTACAAAAACAATTCCTTGCGTTGGATTTGGATAGACAGTAAACTTATTTACTTCTTCCTCTTCGATAGAAATACAATTTAGCACATTGATAGTTGTATTTGCCGTTCCTGTGCAACCGTATTGGTCAATTAAAGTGTATTCTAAAGCGTTCAAACCAATAAATGCAAAAGCAGGATTGAACTCAATTGATGGACTTCCATTTAATTGGTAGGTTCCACCAGATGGAATTCCATTTGTGTATGAAAATGGTGCAGTAGTGTTACAAACATCGTCGTAATCTGCAATACTTACCACTGGATTTGGGTGTTCAATTACATTCACCACAGTTGATGTTGCGCTACATCCAGCAACAGATGCTGTTACAGTGACGTTTTGTGTAGTGTTAACATTAATTACTTGTGTTGTTTCTCCAGTTGACCAAGTGATGTTCGTTGGTAAAGAAGAACTTAGCTGAACACTTCCACCTTCACAAAAGGATGTTGATCCAGTGACAAAAATTAATGGAGGATTTGGTGTTGGATTGACATTCACAGCAATACTTGCTAATGGGGAAGTACATGCTAATTCTGTTACCTCTACCGAATAAATTCCAGAATTAGTTACGGTGATTGATTGCGTAGTAGCTCCATTAGACCATAAGTTACCCGTTCCTGAAGAGGAAGTTAAAATTACACTTGATCCAGAACATAAGGTAGTAGGACCGTTTGAACTAATAATTGGAGTAGCAGGTAATGGATTTACAACGATATTCAACAAAGAAGAATTTTCAAGACATCCGCCAATGTTTATACTCACTGAAATATTATCTGTTGAATTTACCGTAATTGCTTGTGTTGTTTCACCTGTTGACCATAAATTATTTGTTGGGGAAGATGAGGTAAGAACCACTTCGTCTCCTTGACAAAATGTCGTTGGCCCATTTGCAGAAATGGTTGGAACTGCTGGTGGAGTGCTGTTAACATTAACAACTGTTGCTAATGAAATGGAGCTGCATAATCCATTTGTTACTTCAACAAAATATGAACCTGAGCTAGCAACGGTAATTGATTGTGTTGTTTCTCCTGTCGACCAAAGGTTATCAGTAGGTGAAGAAGAAGTCAAAATTACATTATCACCGATACAAATATCCGTTGCTCCACTTGTGCTGATAGTTGGAGTGGTTGGCGCTGGATTTACGGTGATAATTTCATCCAATGATATAGCAGAACAGCCATTTGTAACAACTGAGACATTTATTACTTCTGAAGTGGAAACATCAATTGATTGTGTTGTTTCTCCCGTTGACCAAACATTATCTGTTAGAGACGAAGATGTCAATGTTACAAATTCACCATCACAAAAAGTTGTTGAACCTATTGGTGTAATAGTTGGTGTAACAGGCAACGGATTAACAGTCACGATTTCATCTGCAGAAATTTCAGAACATGTCCCTAAACTTACTGTCACATTGTACACTCCTGCCGTTGAAACAGTGATTGATTGTGTTGTTTCTCCAGTTGACCATAGATTGTTTACAGCTGATGAGGAGCTTAATATAATTGTTTCTCCATCACAAATTGTTGTTGCGCCACTTGCAGTAATTGTAGGTACAATTGGTAATGGGTTAACTGTTACGATTTCATCTGTTGAAGTTGCTGAACATCCATTTGTAACAACTGAAACATTGATTGTTTCGGAGGTGGAAACATCGATTGATTGCGTTGTTTCTCCTGTTGACCAAACATTGTCTGTTGCTGATGAAGAAGTTAATGTTACAAAATTACCATCACAAAAAGTAGTAGCTCCACTTGCAGTAATTACTGGTGTCGCTGGAATTGCATTAATAAAAATAATAACATCGTCTGAGTTTTGACAACCTGCTAAATCTGTTCCAATAACCGTAAATGTTACTCCTCCAAGGCCAAAGTTTGTTAAAAATGGCACTCCATCAAGAACACCTTGATCCCATGAATAAGAATCTGCTCCTGAACCGACTAAGGTGATTAATTCATTTTCACAGGCAATGATATCCGCACCAGCATTTACAGTTGGTAATGAATTAATGGTAATAATTTCATTAGTTGAAACAGCCGAACATCCATTAACAATTACTGATACATTAACTGTTTCAGCAGTTGAAATATCAATTGAAGGTGTTGTTTCTCCCGTTGACCAAAGATTATCTGTTGGAGACGAAGATGTTAAGGTAACAAAGTCTCCAGCACAAAAAGTTGTAGGTCCACTTGCTGTAATTGTTGGAATTACTGGTAAAGGATTCACTGTAATTGTTTCATCATTTGAAACAGCAGAACAGCCGTTAGTTGAAACTGTTACATTAACTAATTGAGATGTGGTAACATCAATAGATTGAGTAGTTTCACCTGTTGACCATAAATTATCAACCGGAGATGAAGATGTTAAGGTTATGATTTCCCCCTCACAAATTATATTATCTACATCAGATGAGCTAATTGTTGGTGTTGTTGGTATGGCGTTTACAGTAATTGTTTCAAATGCACTTGGTGAATTACAACCAGCAACTGACAATAATAATGAATATGTCCCTCCAGCTGTAACCGTGATGTCTTGTGTCGTTTCTCCAGTTGACCAAAGGTTGTCAGTAGGAGAGGATGAACTTAATACAACTGAGCCACCATCACAAAAAGTAGTGGCACCACCCGCAGTAATTGTTGGGAGAGCAGGTGCTCCAAGGTCAGTAAGACTTACGCTTACAGTATTGGATACGCAACCATTGTCGATTGAAATATCATACGTTCCTGCTGTCAATCCTGTAATTGTATATGGTAAAGTAACTCCTGCATCAGTCAAAGTTGTTGTCCCGTTAAAATAGTTTATATCTCCTGTTCCAACTCCTTGAATTTCAATTGATCCATCAGCATTTCCACATGTACTCGGATCTTGTGTTGCACCAGTTGTTATCGTAATTTGTGGGAAAACATCCACCAATTGACCACTTACATTGGAACTACATCCATTCGTTTGCACGAAAACAGTGTACATATTTGAAGTGCTAACAACAATTGATTGGGTCGTTTCGCCAGTTGACCAAACATTATCAACAGGTGAACTGGAAGTTAATGTTACTGTATTTCCATCACAAATAGTAGTTGATCCACTTGGGATTATTGTTGGTGCCGCTGGCGCTGAAGGATCTGACACAGTAATTGATATTGTATTCGATAAACAACCAGCATTATCAAAAGTAAAATCATAAGTTCCTGCTGAAAAACCATTGATTGGATCCCCTAAGTTATAGCCAATTATTGTCCCAGTACTAGTTCCAGTCCAAGATAAATCTCCTGTACCTGCTCCTGCAATTGTAATTTCAGCGTCACTTCCTCCACAAGTACTTGGTGAAATTACTCC
Organism: Crocinitomicaceae bacterium; assembly: GCA_044348665.1. GTDB lineage: Bacteria > Bacteroidota > Bacteroidia > Flavobacteriales_D > Crocinitomicaceae > M2408. The sequence continues at coordinate 574 of JBIKSI010000033.1, read as the reverse complement.
ACCAGCGCTTATTACTGTAGCACCTGGGTCAGTGAAGGTAATGCTTATTGTATTTGATGTACATGCTCCATCCGAAAATGTAAAATTATAAGTACCTGCAGCAAAGGTTGTAAGTGTTGTTGAATTGAGATTAAATCCAAGTTCCGAACCTAGAGAAGTTCCTGTCCAAGATAAATCTCCAGTCCCAAAATTTGCACTCATAATTTCAGTTACTCCATCAGAACTTCCACAAGCGCTTGGTTCTGTTAATGTTCCTGCAGAAATTGTTATTGTAGGATCAGTTAAAGTAACAGAAATTGTATTTGAAACACAAGCTCCTTGCGTAAATGTAAAATCATACGTTCCAGCTGTGAATGTTGAAATTGTATGTGGTAAAGTCACTCCAAGTTCAGTTCCGATTGCTGTTCCCGTGTAGGATAAATCTCCTGTTCCTGCGCCTAGAATTTCGATGCTTCCATCATTTCCTAAACAAACTGTTGGATTTGAACTAAGACCTTGTGAAATCAACGCTCCAGCAGGATCAGTTAAAGTAACAGAAATTGTATTTGAAACACATCCATCGTTGAAGGTGAAA
>JBIKSI010000032.1:0-26210 GCA_044348665.1 Crocinitomicaceae bacterium | reverse complement strand
AATACATAATTTTAGTTTAAATCGTTAATATTCAACACATTAAAGATACTAAAAGTATTTCACTTATTTATAAGGATTTACGATAAGTTATTGACAATCAGATTGTTAATAATCGAACTCAGGTTACTAACATATTTTGGTCGAGATGCACGGTTTTTTGAAAGTTTTTTCATTTTTCCTTGCACTTGGTTGTGCAAAAATAAGCTATAACCCACAAAAATCAAAGGTTTATACTTTTTCAGCAGACCCTAATTAGTTAGCAACAAGACTGAATGAACGGTAGTGCTAAAATCAACATTCCCGATTTGGGAGATAAACTTAGTTCATCAATTTTTCCGATTCCAGTTTTATATCCGTAATGTCGTATACTTCAACTTCAAGACATTTGAATTTGTCGGGGTTAAATATTGCAACATTAACACCTTCTGTGTACAAGGAGCTTTTAAATTCAATGCCATCAAATCCCATTGATTTTATAAGTTCAGAAATGTATTGTGTTGGTAAATAGTCTAGTTCGCTATCACTTCTTCTTCTTGGTTTTGATAATTCTTGCTCAAGTTTATCAATGAAAGAGCCGTGAATCATTACACTTTCCAACGATTCTAATTCGGCAAGTCTGAACACATCATAAGTTGAACGACTAAGATTTACAACGCTTATGCTTTCTTCAAGTCTGAAAGTACCAACAGTAACATAATCAAACAAACTCGCTCTTACTTCATACAAAGTTGTTGTAATATCGTTTGCTAAATAAAGATATGAAATCCCATTTGGATTGGCTCGACCACTTTTTGCTGATTTATGCGGAGGATTACCCATTTGCTCGATTTGATAACCTTTTGGATTATCGCTAATTCTTGCTCGGTAAAACTTCTTTCCTTTTGGTAAATCCTTTTGAAAGTATTTAAACAATGATTTTAATTTTTCTAAATCCAAAGGATTTTTCAAATGAAATCTGTTTACGGTTTTTATTTCTTCCGAAAATCTATCCCAAGAGAGAAAAAGCGTTTGATTAACATCATCTTGAATACTTGTATTATGAAATCTCAACTGAACAAGACTATCTAAAATACTTTGATAATCGGCTATATCATCTTTAATAACATCAGAAATAAGCTTTTTAGCATTATTTGTTTCAATCAGTTTTTGAGTAAAAACTTTTTTATGAAAATCAGAAACTATTTGAACTTCTAATGATTTCCCATTTTCTGTATCAACATCATATAAATCAATAATGCCTTTAAAAAATGGACTTAACTCGGAAGACTCATAAATAGAAATATCTTGCGAATTGCAGTAATCGCAATTTCCTATCGTTTTGTTGTTTAAAATGATAGAATTTATGTATTGGCTTTCAAAGCAGTTTGTACAACAATTCATATCAAATCAATTTCAAAACTAAGTCAATATGATTCATTAATGACAATTTCTTTAAAGTTCCCAACCCCGGAAAATGTCCGTTTGTATGATATTCTCGAAATAGCGGAATAGCGACAGAATTGTAATTTGTTTGGTCGCACCAAGCAATTAGTTTACCTAATGCTTCGGCAAATTTACCTGCAATATCCGAAGTGTCATCATTGTTATCAGAAACAAAATGTTTAATTTTAATTTTATTATTGTCATCTGCATAAGACAAATGAATGGCTACTGCATAAGGCAAAAAGCCTGTTTCTGAATATTCCTCACCTATTGAGAGATAATCTGCAAATCCAATAAACCCCTCTTCTTTATAGTAAAGATGTTCTTCTGAAAAATTGCTTTCATCAACTTGTAAATAATCCGAATTTTTTGATTGAGCATTGAAACAATCATCAAGTTCAATTCGAGAGTTTTCATCAAAATTCCTATGGTATCTTTTGCTTGTTGAAGACAAATTGATTACATTATATTTGATACTAAAATGTTCTTGATATTGTTTCAGAATATCAGAAATGTTATCAAAAGTAGCATTATGAATAATGGTTAATTGAGGAATTACATCAGAATATTTTTGTAAAATATCTACAGCCTTTGTATGAACAATTTTATTATGAAAAATAATGCCAACTTGATAATTTTTACTTCCCTCAACAGAACTTTTAATAGCAGAAAAGATAGCGTCAACATCCCTAAATGACCCAACTTGTGGATTAGCAATGATTGTAAAATTAATATCTTTGCTTACCAATTCCTTTAAAGTGGTTTTCAGTGTTGAAGAATCCTTTACTGGTTCAATAATTGGCGAAACTTTTTCTTTATTTGGCGACAAAACAGAGGTGGCTAATTCTCTAATGCCAATCAACTCAAACTGCTTTCCTCTTATATACGGTTGATACATATGCTATTTTGTTGCTAAAAAGTTATATAATTTTTGATATTCTTGCTCGTTAAAATCCAAAGTAATACAGATGTGCTTTAGTTCTTTTGGTGTGTTTGTTGATTTTAACAAGTCCAGATTTAACAATTTTCGTTCTTTAAGTTTACTTAAAACTTGCTTTTGAAAATCAACTACTTTTACTTTCTCTAGCAACTTGTAACAAACTCTAAATATTTTGGTGTTAGGTACTTCAGGTATAAATCCGTAATTATCAAAAACCAAATCAAGATACTCTTGTTTTCTTAAAATTTTAAAAATCGTATCAAACTCAAACAAAGAGGAGTTTTCGTTTGCTTCCTTGATAGTTTCTAATTTATTATTAGTATCAAGAACAATAATTCCAATATTTGTATTGCCATATTCAATTTTGATTTTTTCGGCATACTTTTTATCAGTAACAACATAAACTTTATCAGCAAATTTTTGATAATCTTTTAGTTGTTTTGACAATTTTCCTAATCCGTCGAGTTCGGTTTTGATTTCATAAATTCTTATAGAACCGTTTAACAGAACCAAATCAGCCTTAGAAGTCCCTACTTTTAACTCATTGAATACTGAAGTTGTTTCTAATTTTTCTTTCTTAAAAATTTCAAGAAACAAATTATTCTTATAGACATATTCACATCTATATTGTTGAAGTAACGACTTATACAAAGACTTAATTATATCTAAATTTGTATTGAAAGAAGTAGCATTAAAATGCTTCTTTGTTTGCCTTTTAAATAATGCGTAATCATCTTTACGCACTATCTTTTGGAACATAGGCGGAGAAAAAATTTGAGATAAAACTCGTAGATTTTGCATAATTTCTTGTGTCTTTTTGTACCACAAATATAGCGATTTAGTAAAAGACATTTACAAATTAGCAAAAGAAATTTCGAGAACAAAGTCTTGTTTCTTAAATACATCTAGCTATAAATCCTTCATTTTAGTCCGTAAAAAGGTTTAATTTTATAAACTAAATTTTAATCGCAAAAAAGTTTAATTTAAACCGGCTACTTTCCTAAATGTGGGAACGTTAACTATATCCTACTCTGGTACGTAAACAATTCGTAATACCTTCCTTTTGAAGCAATTAGTTCATCGTGTTTTCCGCGTTCTACAATATTACCTTCTTCGATTACCAAAATTTGATCTGCTTGTTGGATGGTGCTCAAACGGTGGGCAATTACGAAGGTTGTTCTGTCTTTCATTAAAACTTGTAAACTTTTTTGAATGAAAGATTCGCTTTCGGTATCCAGGTTAGAAGTTGCTTCATCGAGAATGATAATTTTTGGATCTGCCAACAAGGCACGCGCTATGGAAATACGTTGACGTTGTCCACCAGAAAGTTTCACCCCACGTTCGCCAATTACGGTGTCTAAACCTAATTCAAAACGATCTGTAAATTCGTTGACATACGCACCTTTTACAGCATTTAAAAGTTCTTCTTCTGTTGCATTTGGACGAGGAAATAAAATATTCTCACGAATTGTTCCTTCGTACAAGAAATCATCCTGCAAAACAACGCCCAAATATTGCCTGTAAGAGCTTAAATTAATTTTACTAAGGTCTTTGTCATCCAAAGTGATTTTCCCTGCTACAGGGTTTAAAAACGTAGCTGCAAGCCCAGCGATCGTCGATTTCCCAGAACCAGAAGAACCAACTAAGGCAGTAACGCTTCCCGCTGGAGCTGAAAATGAAATGTTGTGCAAGACTTCTTTGTTTTCTTCATAAGCAAATGAAACATCATCAAAAACGATATTTCCTCTGATGTCAATGACCATTTCTGTACGTACTTCTGGATTGTTTTCCTCCGTCATATTCATCAATTCTTGAGTACGATCTAAACCTGCCATCGCTTCCGTCAATTGACTACCAATGTTACTCATTTGTATGATTGGTGCAACCATAAATCCTAATAAGACAGTAAACTGAATAAATTCTCCGTTTGTCATGGTGTGATTCATCATAAAGTAACCACCAATTCCCATAATTCCTGTGGATGCCAGACCAAGCAAGAAAGTTGAAGCACTAGTAATCAAGGAAGTAGAAGTTAAACTTTTCTTCACATTTTGAAATAAGCGCTCTACCCCACTCTCAAAAACTTTATTTTCTTGATTTTCAGCATTAAAGCCTTTTATCACACGAATTCCATTCATGGTTTCTGTCAAACGTCCAGTTACTTCTGCATTAATAACTCCTCTTGTTCTGAAAATTGGACGAATATAGGCAAATGCTTTTAAGGCAATAAATGCGAAAATTAATACAGGAACCAATACGAAAACAGTCATTAATGCATTGATTTTCAACAATAAAACCAAAGAAACTACTGCAGTAATTGTTCCTCCAATCAATTGTACCAAACCTGTTCCAACGATATTTCTCACCCCTTCCACATCTGTCATGACACGTGAAACCAATGCACCAGATTTATTATTATCAAAAAAACCAATTGGTAAGGTCAATAATTTACGTTGCACTTTTGTTCGCAATTGAGAAATAAGTAATTGTGCCTCAACGCTCAACAATTTTGTCAGTACATAAGATGTTAATGCTTGAATAAAAATAGCAGCACACACCACCAACAATAAAATTTTCATGGAATCAAAATCCGATTTTGGAACGATTTCATCAATCAAAACTTCAGTAGACATTGGCAAGACAAATCCTGCTGCACTTCGAATTAATATCAAAAGTAAACCAATGCCAATTATTTTTTTTCTAGGCCAAATAAATTCTTTAAATGCCCATGCCCACGAAATGTTGTTGTTGTTTTTTCCCATAAGTGCAACTTCAACCAAAACTATACCAAGGTAAATAAACATGACAAAAAGACGTAGTTTTAATTTTTTAGAAAATATACTTACAAATTAATAAAATATTAAAAAAAGCATCATTAATTTAAATTTCCTAACTTTGTTACTTTAAATACAAAACCATAAACAATGAAAAACAGAACATTAAGTGGAATTGCATTTTTAGGCTTGACATTTATTTCCTTAAACATAAATGCACAGATAAAAATTCAAAAACCACAAATTAAAATTAACACTGGAAACGGAACACAAGACATAAACTTTGGAAAGGACCCAAGTGGTTTATTCACGATGGTTTCTGACGATCCAAGTGCAGTTTCTCACCGTCGAATTGCGGTTGAAAACCTAGAAAAATTAGAGGCAGAATACAAAAAATCGAGTGTTGACTACGATGTTGTTTCAAAACTAATTACTGAAACAGAAAGAGAATTGGGTTACGTGAAACAATTGGAGCCAAAAGCAAAAAGTGAAAAATACTACGATCGTTATACGCCAGTAAAAGAAAGAGCTGACAAAGAATTGGCAGTTTATAACGAAGTAACGAAATTGGAGAAAATTTTCAAAAATGATTTCAAAGCGTCGATTGATTACACCATGCCTTCAGTAGAAAATTACGGAACAGGAAACTACGGAGCTGTGAAATGTTATTGTAGAGCTTACAATTCTTCAGAAAAAACTCATGCTGATTTCTTAGCTTACAAAGCTGAATACGATAAATTAACGGCGCAACTTGTTGGTTACAAAGACATTGAAACCCAATCTGCTTTAAACAATCTTCAAACTTGTTTGAAAAACGGTAACCAATATGCAATTTGGGCATCAAAAGAAAATGTTACAAAAGAAATCACTGACTACAACGCTAAAAATGGTGCTGCAGAACCAACAAAAGTGATTGAGAAATGTACTAAATACTTAGCAGGTTTGAAAAAAATTGAAGCTGATTACAGTTTAGATTTAAGCACCGACGCAAAAGCTGCATTAGCCGAAGGAACAAAAAATGTTACTAAAGTTAAAACAGATTTAGAAACTTACATCAGCAGTGGAGCATTTAAAAAATATGAGGAAAAAATGTATGCCGACAAAATTGCAAAAGTATTTTTACCAAAAGCAGTTACATCAAATCCTAAATTAGAAGAAGGAGCAAAAGCATACGTTAAAGGAGCAGAATTTGCAAACTACTTGAAAGAAAATGCTGGAATGTCAGCTGTAGCTTCAACTGTAAAAGCAGTTACCTTAACAAAAGAACCTTATGTTAGTAAAAACGAATTTGGAATTCCAAATTACGAGTACCATGAACTATGGGTTTCATATAAAGGAACTGATGGAAAATGCTACAGAACAGCAGTTTACGCAAGTTACACTTATAAAGGAGCTGGAACTTATGCAACAATTCCAACATGGGGAGCTGATCGTCCAGAAGAGATGTCTTGCTTAAATGTTAGTAAATAAAACTAATTAATTAGTTAAAAATAATTGTTAAAATAATTGTTAAAAAGGAGGGTTAATAGCTCTCCTTTTTTAATTTATTGCTATTTTAGTAAAAATTAAAATTATGAATCCATTTTGGCAAAAAATCATTATATCAACAATTCTATCACACAAAAAGGAACAAAAAAATAAGAGGTACTCTAATTATGTGCTAGCAAAAGGTTATCGAGAATTAAAAATTGTTACGACAAGAAACATCAAAGATTTTATTCTAATTTCACTCGGCATTTTCGCTGCAGCATTTGGTTTTAAAGGATTTTTACTCACGAATCATTTTATTGATGGCGGAGCAACAGGAATATCACTGTTAATATCACATTTAACAGAAATTCCGCTTGCTTGGTTAATCATCCTAATTAATGCTCCTTTTGTAATACTCGCATATAAAATATTAGGTAAACAGTTTGCGTTAAAAACCTCCTTAGCTATTACAGGCTTGTCTTTGGTGCTAGCGTTGGTAACTTTCCCTAATGTTACCAATGATAATCTATTGGTAGCAATCTTTGGAGGCTTTTTTCTTGGAGCAGGAATTGGTCTAAGTGTAAGAGGAGGTGCAGTAATTGATGGCACCGAAGTCCTGGCAATATTTTTAAGCAGAAAACTAGGAACAACAATTGGTGATATTATCGTAATGATAAACATCGTAATATTTTCGGCCGCAGCCTATTTCCTCACAATAGAAATTGCTATGTACTCCATGATTACCTACCTAGCAGCATCTAAAACATTGGATTTTGTTGTTGATGGAATTGATGAATACGTTGGCGTAACAATCATCGCGACACATACCAAAGACATTCGAAAAATGATTATTGAAACTATGGGTCGCGGAGTGACTGTTTATCATGGTAAAAATGGTTACGGAAAAAGTGGAGAAAGTAAGGAAATTGATATCATTTTTACCGTTGTAACCCGCTTGGAATTGGGTAAATTACAAACGGAAATTGAAAAAATAGAACCAAAAGCTTTTGTGGTAATGAATAGCATAAAAGACACCAAAGGTGGAATGATTAAGAAAAAACCATTACAGCATTAAAATCAAAAAAGCAATAAACAACTATAAATCAAAACGATATGAAAAAAATTAAACTTCTTTTTATATTTATTTTAGTAGCAGCTACTAGCCATGCACAAAATGAAAAACCGATTTACGATTCAATTTTGGCCAAAACATTAGGCTCAGACGAATATGGAATGAAACAATATGTCCTAGTCATTTTAAAGACAGGTACGAACCTCAATTCTGATTCAAAGTATTTAGATAGCTGTTTTACAAGTCACATGAACAACATAAAACATCAAGTAAAACAGGGAAAAATGATTGTGGCTGGTCCTTTAGTAAAAAATGAAAAAAACTACAGAGGAATTTTTATTTTAAACACGAATTCATTTGAAGAAACAAAAGAAATTTTAAAAGACGATTTGGCAATTTCAGAAAAAATTTTAGAAATAGAATTATTTAATTGGTATGGATCAGCAGCTTTACCTGAATACCTTGAAAGCTCTGAAAGGATATGGAAAAAAGGTTTTTAAACACTTTGTTAAAATTTAATCAAAAACAAATTTAAATCACGTTTTCTTGTTAAAAATTTCACTTGATTTAATAAAACATCTTAACAATTTCATATAACGACATCAAAACAGCAAAGAAAGTTCATTAAACTCAAAAAAAAGAATACATTTGGTAAAAAAACACAACAAAAAACAACTAAATATTTAGTTTTTACGCAAAATATATATTTGGGACGAATATCCCCCATTTTTTGATGCTCGCATATTAGATTTCAACCCAACGAAAAAAGCTTTGACAATATTTCCACCTTTGTATTTTTCAGAAAGCATAGAGACATAAAATGAATCAAATTTCATAGGTTTAACAGCAATCAATTTACAATTATGTTTCTCAGCCAAAAAATTAATGTCATTTTTTCTAAAATGATACAAGTGACGTGGAACATCATAAGCAGCCCACATTTCTTTATAATAATTGGCATCATAAGACTCCATATTTGGAACCGCAATCACCAAACATGCATTTGGTTTAAGAACATTCACCAATTGAGTAAAATCTTTTTGTAAATCATATACATGTTCCAGTACATGCCACATAGTAATAACATCCTTACTGTTAGCTTCAATATGATACAAAGTCGATAAAGGCTCTAAGTCAATATTGAAATTTTGTTTAGCAAAGTCAACAGCATCACTATCTGGTTCTAAACCTTGAACAGAAAACCCATCAAGTTTTGCTTGATTTAAAAAATGACCAGTACCAGAACCAACATCAAGCAAATTTTTACCAGTTGAAAAATCACTAACTAATTTTACCTTTTGTTTTAAAGTATAATTACGAACTCGATTATAAATTGAATTAATGAATCCTTTTTTACTCGAAGAATGGGAAATATAATCTTCACTTTTGTAGTACCTACCAATATCATCAATAGAAGGAATAGGACTTGTAAAATGAAAGCCACATGACTTACATGAAACAACATTAAAATCTTCTTTAGTAATCATATTGTCTTTTAGGGACATAAAATGATCAAATTCATGGTGTCCACAAAGAGGACAATTTTGTATATTATTTTGTTCCACGTGAAACTATTTACCTAAATAAATTAATAAAACAGAAATATCACTAGGTGAAATTCCACTGATACGACTAGCCTGACCAATCGTTTTTGGTTGCACTAGTTTTAATTTTTGACGAGCCTCCAAACTCAAACTCCCCATGATTGCATAATCAATATCATCAGGAATTACTAAAGAATCCATCTTACTCAATTTTTTTGCCAATTCTTCTTCACGAGAAATATAACCCTCATACTTAACGAGAATTTCAGCTTGCTGTGGAATATCTTTATGAACTAAAAAACTATTATCAACTAACTCTTTAATTTCAGCATTCATCTGACATATATTAGCGAGATTAACTTGAGGTCTTAATAATAAGGATTGAAGTTTAACTTGTTGAACTAATAAAGTAGAATCTAATTCTTCCAAAATAGGATTAGCATCATTTGGGGTAACACCAATACTTTTCAAACTAGATAATAAACTATTTACACCATTTATCTTTGCATTTACCTTATCTAAAGCCAAGTCATCCTGTAAACCAATTGCATGAGCCAAAGGAGTTAATCGTACATCCGCATTGTCTTGACGTAACAAAATACGATATTCAGCTCGACTAGTAAACATCCTATAAGGTTCTTCAGTACCCTTGGTAATTAAATCATCTATCAAAACACCAATGTAAGCATCACTTCGAGAAAGAATAAAAGGATCTTTTTCATTCACTTGCAAATGCGCATTAATTCCTGCCATCAATCCTTGACACGCAGCTTCCTCATAGCCAGTTGTACCATTAATCTGCCCTGCAAAATATAAACCTTGAACAAGTTTAGTCTCCAAAGTGTGTTTCAACTGAGTAGGAGGGAAGTAATCATATTCAATGGCATAACCTGGACGAAACATTTTTGCCTTTTCGAATCCAATAATTGAATGTAATGCTTTTAACTGAACATCTTCCGGTAAAGAAGTTGAAAATCCATTCACATAAATTTCAATCGTATTCCAACCTTCAGGTTCAACAAACAACTGATGACGATCACGCTCAGCAAAACGATTAATCTTATCTTCAATACTTGGACAATAACGGGGGCCAGTACTTTTGATTGTACCGTTAAACATGGGTGAACGATCAAAACCAGTTTTTAAGATCTCATGAGTAATTTCATTTGTATATGTAATATGACAAGGTCGCTGATAGGCTAGGGCAGAAGTGTCACCAAAAGAAAACTTCCCAGGACGATTATCACCATCTTGCAATTCCATTTTTGAATAATCTAAGGAACGTCCATCAATACGAGGAGGTGTACCTGTTTTCATCCTACCTGCAACAAAACCTAATTTAATTAGATTTTCTGTAATACCATAAGAAGCTTTTTCAGCAGCACGACCACCACCAAACTGCTTTTCACCCAAATGAATCAATCCATTTAAGAAGGTACCATTAGTCAATACAACAGCTTTGGAATAAATCTTAATACCCATAGAAGTTTCAACACCTTCAGCAACTCCATTGTTAACTAATACATCAACGACAGAATCTTGCCAAAAATCAACATTTACGTTTTGCTCCAACAACAATCGCCATTCTTCAGAAAACTTCATGCGATCATTCTGCGTACGTGGAGACCACATAGCAGGACCCTTACTCAAATTCAACATTCGAAACTGGATAGCACTTTTATCAGACACAATTCCAGAACCACCACCAAGGGCATCAATCTCACGAACAATTTGTCCTTTTGCCACACCACCCATTGCAGGATTACAACTCATTTGAGCAATGGTATTCATGTTCATTGTAATCAACAAAACAGAAGAACCCATTTTAGCCGCAGCATTTGCGGCCTCACAACCAGCATGACCTGCGCCAACAACAATCACATCGTATTTATCTAACATAACTTTCGGATGTTTCACGTGGAACAACAAAATGTTCCACGTGAAACAATTAAATATATTTAAAATATTTCAAATAATAATCTTCTTTAGAGGTCATCTGAATCTTATCAGAACTAGATTTATCCTTAAAACCACACAAATGCAAAACACCATGAAAAATAATTCTCTTTAATTCTACATCAAAAGGAATATTCAAAACTTTAACATTGTCCTCAACGCGATCAACACTAATATAAAGTTCACCATTAATTATCTTACCTTCACAAAAATCAAAGGTTATAATATCTGTAAAATAATCATGGTTCAAATGAGTTTTATTCATTTCCAACAAAAAGGAATCTGAACAAAAAACAACATTCAAGTCACCAACTACAAAACCTTCATTTTCACAGAGGAACGTTAATTCATCTTTCGCACTGCGCTTAGCAATTTTGACTTTTTTATCGTTCTCAATAAAATAAATCATAGTGAAAAATGCATATTAATAGAGTTACCTGGTTCATCAAAATCACATTCGTCGGCAAGGTTTCTTATTAAAAAAATGCCACGACCATTTTCTTTTTCAATATTCTCGGGAGCTGTTGGATCAGGTAGGTTAGAAAAATCAAAACCTTTGCCCATATCAACAACTTTAAAAATTAATTCCTTATCACCCTCAAATACAGATATTTCAACCTGTAAATTGTTGTCAAAACAATTACCATGAATAATAGCATTGTTCACTGCTTCCGTAACAGCAATCAGGATATTACCATACATATCCTCATCAACTACCTTTTGCTCACATATTTTATCAATTAAGGACTCAACGTGAACCAAATTTTTCAACTCAGATGAAATAGTTATTTTGTCTAATAAGGAAGCATTAACAATCATATACAACAAATTTTGTGTGCGTTATTTAACAAAATTAAAATAATCGTTTGCCTTATCCTTGTAATACTTTCTAAACACAGGGTCCACAGAACGTAACAACTCAATTTGTTTTAATTTTTGATTATTATACTCATCAATTCGTTTTTGGTTACTTAAAAAAACATTTTTTCCAATTTTACTTTCACGCTTCTCTTCAAAACCTCTTTCTAATAAAGCCTTTTCAGACTCCAATAACCTTGTTAAAATATCTTTTTGTCGGGTAATCATCTCCTTAGAAAAACGCTGATTGATTAAGTCTTTCTCTTGCTTTTCAAGTTCATTAATGAGCGGGTTTAATTTGTTTCCAGCACCTTTACCTTCCTTATTCATCTCATTACGCATTTGCTCTAACTTCTGACGAATAGCTGTTTGTTGAGCCGCCATTTTAGCAATTTCTTTATTTCCAAGACCCATCATTCCTTGCCCTTCTTTATCTCCAGGTTTATTCCCCCCAGGATTTGGACCTTTTTGCATCTTCTCTAATTGCTTCTTAAGCGTCTCCTTCATGTCCTCACCTTCGCCTTCTTTAGGTTTTTTACCCTTCCCGCCTGGCTTATCGCAACTACCACTACCCGGCATTTGTTGTTGCATTTGCTGCTGCATCTGTTGCAAACTTTCATTTAACATCAAGGCCAAATTATTATAAGATGTCATAACATACTGTAAATTATTACCTAACTCTTTACGTTTATGTTCATCAATATTCTCCAAACCGTATTTGAAATTGAGGTTTATATCATTCAATTCTTTATTAATAAAAGATGCAATTTTAGGCTGTCTTTGAGCAATCGCATTCAAGCTATCCTCCACAATTTTAGTATCATCAACAATTCGACGCTGACGTTTACCAAGCTTAGTATAAAAAAGATCCTTGTCTTTAACCGAAGCAAAACCACCAAGTACATCTTCTTGCGTAAAACTTAAAGTCATTAAACTTTCAAGAATATTACGCAATAAATCTATGTCTTCTTCATCTTGTTTCTTATTAGCTTCCTTTTGAGAATCCTCCAATTGTTGCGCCATTTGCTCCATCTTTTTTGCTCCATTCTCTTGATTTTCTCCCGCCTTTTTATCCTTCTTTTTTTCAAGATTTTCCTTTGCCTCCTTTAGCTCATCCGATAATTCCTTTTCAATATCTTCAGACATATTCAAATCAAGAGGTTTTTTTAGTTCCTCATTTAACTTTTGCAATTCATCTAAATCTTTCTGAATTTCTTCAAACTTCTTGTTAATTTCATCCTGCTTTTCAACAGCTTTGTTATCATCAATTTTATTCACCTCAACAGCCTTTTTAAGATCCTCTTGCTCTTTACTTAATTCCTTTAACTCTTTAACAGCATCATCAATTTTTTCATTTACTTGCATCTTTTTAAGCATCTCCAAGCTACGATCTAACTGCTTATTCATATCATCAGACTTCATGTCCAGCTTCTCCAAGTTATCTTGCAACTGTTCCTTATTCTGATTCTTCATTAACTCTTCCAACTTATTGAGCAAATCTTTAAGTTCATCATCCATAACCTCTTCTAGGAGCTTTTGCAACAATTCTTGCTTCTCCAACAACTCCTTATCCAATTCACTCAATTGATCCTTCTCCATCAAACTTTCGTTCATCTTGTCTTGAATCTTTTCGAGCTCATTTTGTAAATTTAATTGCTCCTGCTTCAAATCCTGAACCTTATTATTTTGCTTCCAATCATTTGATTTAGAATTACTAATATCTTTCTTTAACAACTCAATATCTTTCTTGAAATCCTTAGTTTTTTCCAACAATTTTTCGAGCTGATCTTGAGTTTCTGCATTAGTTTCATCTCTCTCATCATTTAATTCACTTAATGTTGGTAATTCATAAGTAAATGTTTTTGAGCGAGAAGACTTAGAACCATTCACACCATCATTGTCATAAACTAAAAAATAGTAATCAATCTTATCTTCCAATTCTAAATTCTCTCTCCTGAAATCTACAGCATGTCGAAATGGCATACTGTTCCCACTAGGATTTAAAACCTTAACCTTTTCCGTTCTCTTATTTCCATTTTTTGACCTAATATCATAAACAAAATATAAACTTGTTAGACCGTAATCATCACTAATGGAACCATCAAAATAACGCAGGGCATCAGATATGGAGTCTTTACTTTCCTCTACTTGAATATCAGGAAATTGGTCTTTAACAACATCTATAAAATAGGAATATGAATCAATATCTCTTTTATTAGAATTATATAAACTAAGAGTTAATTGAGAGGCATTAGATACCTTCTTAGAAAAGTTAAAACCTTCCTTGTTAAATATTTCACAAATACCAGCAAATTTAACAACAGACTGAAATGTATTCTTACTTAACACACTCCAATTAATTTTTGTGCCCTCAGGAACCAACAAATCACCAGCATTAGAAATAACTTCATCCTTACGTCCTAAATAAGAAGGAAACTCTAATTTAGCCTCAAATCTACCAATTGCTGATTTAGCAGAAACAACACAATTAAATGATTCAGACGAAAATTCATTTGCCTCAAAACGAAAAGAAACATTACTTGTCAATCGTTTTAAAACAACGAAGTAACGAGTCTTGCCAATCTTAGTCATCAAGTAACGACCATTCGAGGAATTAATGTATACTTTTTCTGGTAATTCAGTACCAACTAACTTAACTTCAATAGGGAGATCATCTCCTTCAGAAATACTTAAATTATCATTAATTAAATCGAATTTAAAAGGAGCCTCTACCACAAATTCTTGAGTGTAATTCACAACACGATTAGTGCCTTGCTTCACGAAATTAGGATAAAAAATTAAAAGTGAAACAAACAGAACAATTATCGGTGCAACAATCCTTAAATATTTATAATTTGTACGAAAATCAATACTTGAAGAAAAGGAGAACACAGATAAATAATTTGATCTTTGTAAAACACTTGCTCGAATCAACTCATAATTAACATGATTTGGATCAGTGTTTTCATTTAATTGAAGCGTATTCAACAGTCTATCCGATACATCAGGGAAAAAATTACCAATAATAACAGCTGCTTGATTTCGCGAAATTCTTTTACCTATTTCATATAACTTAAATAAAGGAATCAAGAAAAATTTTCCTACGACAAATAAATTTAAAGAAATAAAGGAAAAAAATAACGCAGCTCTAACAAGGGAAGAAAATCGACCAAAATATTCAAGCGCAATTACAAACAAGAAAGTGAACAAAGAGATACCAACAACAAATATAAGACCCTTAAATAATTGGTTCTTATAATACTTCTTAATAAAACTATCTATTTGTTCAATAAGTTGATCAAAAGCATTCATATTAAACTAGATTTACTGTTAATAACTACTAACAAAGTACTAAATTACAACTATTCGCAGGAAAAGATCACCAAATTTTATAAAAAAAGTGTTAAAACAAATGCTTATTAATAAATTTGCCAATACAAATACAATAAAAATGTCAGAAAATTCAAGAGTTCGAGTACGATTTGCACCATCACCAACAGGACCATTGCACATGGGAGGGGTAAGAACAGCCTTATATAACTACCTCTTTGCTAAAAAACATAATGGAACATTTATCTTAAGAATAGAGGATACAGATCAAAAAAGATTTGTGCCAGGAACACAAGAATACATCTTAGATGCATTGAAATGGTGTGGCATCATGCCAACTGAAGGACCAGGAATAGGAGGGGAGCACGGTCCTTATGTTCAGTCTGAAAGAAACGACATCTACCTACAATATGCAAAGCAACTAATTGAAGACGATAAAGCATACTACGCATTTGACACAGAAGATGAATTAAACCTCGTTAGAGAACAAGCAAAAGGGATGGGAATGCCAAACTGGCAATACAACAGTGTTACACGTGTATCATTGAAAAATTCTTTAAGTCTATCTCACGATGAAGTACAAAAAAGACTTGATGCAGGAGAACCTTACGTGGTAAGAATGAAAATGCCTCGCAACAAAGACATTCGATTTGAAGACATAATTAGAGGATGGGTTGTTGTAAACACAAATAATTTAGATGACAAGGTTTTATTTAAAAGTGATGGAATCCCAACTTATCACTTGGCAAACATAGTGGACGACCATTTAATGGAAATTAGTCATGTAATTAGGGGAGAAGAATGGTTGCCATCCGCACCGCTACACATCATGTTATACGAAGCATTTGAATGGGATGCACCAAAATTTGCACACCTTCCACTTTTATTAAGACCAGATGGAAATGGAAAATTATCTAAACGAGATGGAGACAGACTAGGGTTTCCAGTATTTCCAACCAACTGGACAACAGCAGAAGGAGAATTGTATTCAGGATATAGAGAAAAAGGATACTTCCCGGAAGCATTTATAAATATGCTTGCTTTATTAGGTTGGAACCCTGGAACACATCAAGAATTATTTAGTCTTGAAGAATTATGTGAAGCTTTTAGCTTAGAACGTGTTGGAAAATCAGGAGCTAAATTTGATGCAGAAAAAACAAAATGGTTTCAAGCTCAATACTTAAGATCAAAGACTAATGACGAATTAGCGGACCTATTATCGCAACATTTAACAAAAGAATACGATAAAACACAACTAAGTACCATTTGTGGTTTAATGAAAGAGCGTGCAACATTCGTAGAAGATATCTTAAATGAAGGCAACTATTTACTAGAGAGACCAACAGTGTATGATGAACAAACAGTTTCAAAAAAATGGAAAGAAGGATCAAACACCCTAATGTTGTTATGGAAGGCTAAAATCGAAGAACTGGAACTTTTTGATGCTGCTAACATCGAGCTAGCGTTTAAGAACTTTATTACAGAACAAAATTTAGGCATTGGAGCTGTTTTACCATTATTCCGTTTACTATTAACGGGCGCAGGAATGGGACCAAGTATGTTTGAAATATCAAGTTTTCTAGGAAAAGAAGAAACACTTGCTAGAATAACCATTGGACTAGAAAAATTAAGTTAATCGTATGCATACAATCAAAGTCAATAAAATTAAAGTTTACGCCTATCACGGATGTCTCCCTGAAGAAACAAAAATTGGTGGTAACTACGAAGTGAATGTAATATTGCAAACAGATTTTGAGGAAGCAGCAAAAACCGACGACTTAAGCAAAACAATAGATTATGTTCATGTAAACAAAATCGTGAAGGAAGAAATGGCAATCCCATCAAAATTAATAGAAGAGGTAGCACATCGAATTGTCACACGATTTAAAAAAGAGTTAACAAATTTGTTACATTACTCGGTAGAAATAGTAAAAATATGTCCACCCATAAATGGAGATGTTGAAAGTGTTTCAGTAATTATTGCAGAATAAAAAAAGATTTTTGAATTTTATATAAATTTATATTATCTTTGCAGACCAAAATGGTTTCGTGGCCGAGTGGCTAGGCACCAGTCTGCAAAACTGTGTACAGCGGTTCGAATCCGCTCGAAACCTCATAAAAAGCTCAACTTTAATTAGTTGGGCTTTTTTTCTGCAAAAAATTATAGGACATAAAAAAAGTCCTTACAACGAAGGACTATTAATATCTATAAAAATTCAAATTATACTGTTCGAATTCTATTATTCAAATCATCACGATAGGACCCGCCAATAGGAATAACCTTTTTATCATTTTCAAGAATCAAATTAGGGAAATCAATTGCGATAATTTTATCCAATCTTACGATAAACGATCTATGAACACGAATAAATTCAAGGGTTCCCATCTTTGCTTCAATATCTTTCATTGTTGAATGAATTGTATATCGTGTATCCAAAGTGTTGATCACAACATAATCTTTCAATGCCTCAATAAAATAAATATCTTTAGTATTAAGTTTAACTAATTTACTATTAGATTTAACGAAAATAAAGCCATCTGTAACTTCTTTATTATCAACTAAAGAAAATAGATAATCTCTTTCTTTTTCAAGTTCACGTGCTTTCTTATGTTTATACAAAGCCATTTCAATAGAAGTGTGCAAATCAATTTCTTTGAAAGGTTTGATAATATACCCATAAGGTTCCGTAACTTTTGCCTTACTTAATGTTGATTCATCCGCATAAGCAGACAAAAATATGATTGGAATATTAAAATCTTTCTTAACAATTTCGGCAACTTCGATACCATTAATGTCACCTTTTAACATGATGTCCATTAAAATAATATCTGGATTTTCAGCTCTAACAAGCTCAAGCGCTTTGTCTCCAGTTGATGCAGCACCAACTACATTGTATCCCAATTTTTTTAAGCTATGTTGAATATCTTTCGACACGATCGATTCATCTTCAACAACTAATACATTAATAACACTCATCGGATCAAAGTTTTTGCTTTTCAAAAGTAATAAAATATTTTATACCATTCCCATTTTCTAATTTAATATCTCCATCCAATTGTTCAACCAAAGTAATAACTAACTGTAAACCAAGAGTTTCAGATTTACTAATATCAAAATTATTTGGAAGCCCAATTCCATCATCACCAACAATTAAACTAATTTTATTGTTTTTCTCTTTTAATTCTAAAAATATATTTCCAGAAGTTCTGTCGTAAAAAGCATACTTCATGGTATTGGTAATAATTTCATTGATAATTAAACCACTTGGGATTGCTTGATCTAAACTCAAATCAACCAAATCCACATTTTCCACTAAGTTAACAGTTAAATTTGAATTAAACTGATAAGATGAAATTAAATTCCGGACAAGTTCCCTGGAATAGTTCTTAAAGTTAATAGAAGAGAAGTTTGTGGTTTGATACAAATTCTCATGGATAATAGCCATGGATCGAATTCTATGTCTACTTTCTTCTAAAATTGCAATGATTTTTTTGTCATCAATGTAAGAACTTTGGAGATTTAATATACTTGAAATAATTTGCAAATTATTTTTAACTCGATGATGCACTTCCTTCAAAAGCACCTCTTTCTCCTTTAAGGATCTTAGAATTTCTTTTTCACTACGTTTCTTTTGAGTAATATCATGCGAAACGATCGAAAATTCATTGACATTCCCAAAAATATCCTTGATAGGATTGAGGTAAATTTCAAGCCAAATTTTATCATTATATCGGTTTATCATTTTAAGTTCCAATTGATAGGATTTTCCTTTACGTAAACCACTCACCAAATACCTAAAATAACGCAATTTTATTGGAGACAAAATTTGACCAAAATACTGTTCAATATTGGAATTTAAACTCAACTCATTCTGAGTATGATAACCGAAATAAATCTTACTTTGCTGGTTAAATGAGGAAACTATTAAATCAGGATTTAAGGTTATCAACAAGGTATTTTGAGAGCTATCAAAAATAGCTTTAGTACGCAAATATTCAGATTCTAATTTTAACTCAGCAGCTTTTTTATCAGCAATCTCTTTCTCTAAACGTTTGTTAGTTTCTTCAGCAATTTCAGCCCTTAACACCTCCTTAGAAAGTTTATTTTGAAAAGAAACATCTTTTAGAATCAACAAACTAGCTTCCTCATTATTGAAAATAATTGAAACAATGCTTAAATCAATTTCTACTGCCTTGGAATTTACAAAGAATTTTAATTGCTTCTGCTTCAGTTTTTTATCCTCTAAATGTTCATTAAAAAGTTTAAGTAATTTTGGATAATTTAAACCAAACAAACGCTCATCAAAATGCAATTCACCAGGACTAACGCTTGGTAAATTAAATATTTTGAAAAATTCATTATTTACATATAAACAAACATCATTTTTTAGAATAATAAATCCTTCGGGAGTATTTTCAACAATTGATTCAAATGTTTTTTTACTGTTTTCCAAGGATCTAAAAGAAAAATTTCTTTCTGTTTCATCTCTGATCACACATTGAAAAAGCGAATTTCCTGAACTTGATAAAGAAACAATAGAAACAGAGGCTTCGATAAAGGAATTATTTTTACTGAAAATCCAATTAAATTTAGCTTGTTTGTTTTGTTTCAATTCTTTAAAAAGTGAATCGTATTGATTTTTTAATTCAGGAGATTGATTGAAGGTAAAATCCCAAAGACTCATTTCATTTATTTCTTCATGATTTTTACCTAATAATTCCACACCTTTTTGGTTGATGTCAACAATCCGATCTTCATCTAACAATAAAATTGAATCGTTACTTTCTTCATAAATTAAGCGATAGAGATTTTCTTTTTCTTCAAGAGCTTTAGTACTTAATGTTATTTCTGTAATATCTAAAACATTTCCCTCCACTTGATTTTTTTCAAAATCGATGTAAAACCTAAAAACTAAATAATAAACATTTTCATATTCATCTACATAAGTTTTGTTATAATTTATGATCTTTTCTTTTAAAAGTAATTCATTTTTTATGGCATCCCATTCATTATTTTCAGAAAAAAAGTCAATCGTTAAAAATGATTCCTTTTTAAAAATTGCTAAAAACGCGGGATTACATTCAATAATATTTCCATCCAGGTTTAAAGTGAAAATTCCTGTTTGATTTCGAATAAATAAATTTTTGTATTTTTTTTCATTTTCACTAATTAATAAATTTTCAACTTTCTTTACCGTAACATCTTGAATGTTAGCTAAAAAGTAGGAACCTTTTTTAAGATCAATTCTTGAAAACTTAATTTCTAAATACAATTTTTCATCAAACAATTTTTCTTTTACAATAACATCATCAGCTTTCAAAGACTCCACAGAATCAATGTCATCCAAGTCAACAATTTGTGACAATCTATTTTCAATATCTTCTAAAGAATTGTAATTAAACAATTGCACAGATTCCAAATTATAATCAATAACACTAATAAAATTTCCTCTAATTTGAAACAAAATAATTCCATTTCCAATGTTGTTTACAATTCGTTTCAGGTATTTGTTATTATCCTGAATACTGTTAATCATTTTATTTCTACTGTTGTAAATAATAAGGTAGAAAACACCAATACAAATAAAAAGAAAGAAAAATGGATAAAACCAGATAACTTTTTCTTGTAAATAAAATTGCTGAAGAATGATTAAAAAAAACAGCGTATTTAAAAAATAAATCAACGAATAAAAAAAACGTTGCGCTGCAAAATTTAGCATTGCAAAAAGGGCAATAAAAAAGGCAAAATCAAATATTTTAAAGTCAACCTTCGCTAATTCGTATAAAACATAAACTGTTAAACCATTGAAATAAATAAAATATAAAATAGGCAAGTTACCTTTGAAAAAAGGCACAAATTTTTCTATAATCAGAATTAATGGAAAAATGAATGTTGCAGAAAAAACAACATAGAAGTATGGGTTTGGTGCGCCTATCCATTTAAAAACAAAGGCAAAAAGTGGACAAAGAATAAAAGCAAAAATCAACAATAAAATAGTCAAACGACTTGTGTCATTTCCTTTTTCATAATAATCATAAAAATGATGTCTTGTTGATTTTTTTAATTCATTCATTTACAGCGACTTTAAGTCTAAAATATTTAAAAATAAAGGAAGATACAAATTCATTTTTGATTTTCCAAATCTCTTTTTGTCTTTTGATTTATAATAAAGAAAAATAAAGAATTTTATAATTAAACATTTTATTCCTTTTATTAAGCTTGTTAATAAGTTCATAAAAATATAAAAAAATATTTGATTTTATGACTTATGACACAATTAAGCCTATTTATTAACAAATTATTTCCTTTCAATTAATTGATTATGAAGGATAACAAGTGGGTTGTTAACAATTGTTTAAAACGAAAGATGTGCATAAAAACTTTTTAAAAAACATTCATTTTTTGTTTCAAACTCTGTGTATAAAAAAGGATAGATTAGAATAACTTTCCTTGTTATATCCTTAAATATTTTTCAAATGCGTCACAGCAATTTAAGAAGCAAGTAAAAGTTATTTTTCTTATCAAAAGTTTATTAACAGTGTAATCAATTATTCTGTTTACAAAAAAAACAAAAACGTCATTGATTTATAAGGCATTAGAAATAGTTGAAAAATTCATTTGTCAATAATTTCATCAATATGTTAATAAACTTTATCTTTGAAAAAACTTTATAAAATGAAAAAAATTATTCCGATTGGTTCTGATCACGCAGGCTTTGAAATGAAGTCAAAAATAATAAAATATTTGGAAGAAAAAGGGTATTCTTTAAAAGATAAAGGTTGTTTTTCTGCGGATAGTATTGATTATCCAGATTTTGCTCATCCTGTAGCAGAATATGTAGAAAACCATCATGATACTTTAGGTATTTTATTGTGTGGAAGTGGAAACGGAATAAATATGACGGCAAATAAACACCAAGGAATTAGAAGTGCTCTTTGTTGGACAGCGGAAATAGCTCAATTGGCTCGTCAGCATAACAATGCAAACATTCTTACTTTACCAGCTCGATTTATCTCTGATGAATTGGCATTTGAAATAGTAGATGTGTTTTTCAACACTGAATTTGAGGGTGGTCGTCATCAAAAAAGAGTTGAAAAAATTGCCTTGTAATGAAAAAAATATTTTTCCTTTTTCTTTTTGTCTCTTCCTCTGTTTTTTCACAACGGGAGAATTATTTTCTAAATTTAATAGATTCAGTAAAAATTATAGGTCACGTTGCTGTGTTGGCACATGATTCTTTGCAAGGTAGAAATACAGGAGAAGAAGGTCAAAAAAAAGCCGCTCATTATATACAAAAGGAATTCAGAAAATTAAAAATGGATTCTTTAACGGATGGTTATTTTCAAAAATTTGTTTTAAATGACAATCAAATTGGTGCGCCTTTGAAATTTAACAAAGTTATTTTAAGTCCCCAAGTTGATTTTGCTTCTTTTTCAGATTTAAGTGATTTTTCCTTTTCAACAAAAAAAATAAAATCAATTTCGTATTCAGATTTTAAAGAATTGGAGCTTATTCCTTTTAAAGAAGTAATTATTTCCAACGTAAAGTTTAAGGATATCAACATGGACTTGATTAGAAATTCTAACATTGAGTTTGTTTTTATTTTAATTGATGATTTCAATCCAGCTGTTTTTGAAGTGGATAAACTTTATAATGCTATTAAAAATGAATGGAAACAAAAGATAATTTACATTGATTCAAAAAAAATCAAGCAGGTAAAAAAGAAAAATTCTTTGAGTATTGACAATAAAATTTTGGATAAACGTGTTGAAACTGAAAACGTGATAGCGTATATTCCTGGTTCTGATTCAAAGTTAAAAGAAGAATATATTGTTATTAGTGCGCATTATGATCATTTAGGAATTAAGAATGAAAAGGTGTTTAATGGTGCAGATGACAATGCTTCTGGAACTGCAGCACTCTTGGAACTTGCACGTGTTTATAAGGAGGCACAAAAAACAAACGAACAAGGTAAAAGGTCTATTTTATTTATTTGTTTTACGGGAGAAGAACATGGATTATTGGGTTCAGAATATTATGCAACAAATCCATTGATTGCTTTAAATAAAACAGTGGCGAATTTCAATATTGACATGATTGGCAGAAAAGATAAGGATGTTGAAAAAGAAAAATTTTCAGTTTACGCCATCGGTTCTGATAAAATAAGTATGGATTTTCACCACCACCATGAAGCAGTGGTTAAATCATTTGGAAAACTAAATATTGATTACACATACAACGACCCTAAAAACAAAGAAAGGCTTTATTATCGCTCAGATCATTATAATTTTGCGAAAAACGGCATCCCAAGCATTTTTTACTTTGGTGGATTTCATGAAGATTATCATAAAATTACGGATGATATTGAGAAATTAAACTTCACAAAAATTGCAACAATTAGTCAATTGGTTTTTTTAACCAGTTATCGAATTTTGAATTTATAAGGTCGGACGAATATCTTTTATATTTAGTTGTAAACTTTCTTTTCCGTTCCATAGATTTGTTTCCAAAGTGTACAGGATATCCAAAGGTTCATTTGAATTAACAAGGTCTAATTTTTCAACTAAGTTAAATGCAATAGCCGGAATTTCTATGCCTGTATTTGGTTGTGAAAGCACAAGTTTTAAGTGCAAATCTTTCAAAACACGCACATCTTCCACGTACACATTTTCGGAAACAAATACAGGTTTCATGTTTAATGGTCCGTGAGGTTCTAGTTGATTTAGCACACGTTTAATCTTTGGAATTTCGTAAATGTTTTCATTTTTGGTAAATATTTCAGTAAATGAAAGTTTGTAGTCAATCGTTTGTTCCGCTTGCATATCAGCGTTTGATAGTGATTTTTGAACCACCTCTTCAAATTTATTTTTAAAAGCTTCCAAATTTGACTCTTCCAAGGTCATTCCAGCGGCAAAAGCATGTCCGCCAAATTGTTCCAAATAAGCACTACAACTTTCTAAGGCATCATGAATATTTAGTCCTTTGATACTTCTTGCTGAACCAGTAATTTTATCATTTGACTTAGTGAAAACAATTGTAGGTCTGTAGTGTTTTTCAATCAAACGAGAAGCCACAATACCTATTACACCTTTGTGCCAATCTTCCTTATATACAACTGTTGATTTTTTGGTAGGGTAGGAGTCGTCTTCTGCAATGATTTCAAGAGCTTCTTCCGTTATAAACTGATCTAATTCCCTACGTTCTAAATTATCTTGTTCAATACTTTTTGCCAAAAACTTTAATTCATTCAGATCTGATGAAATTAAAAGTTGAACCGCTTTTTTCCCTTCGTGAATTCTACCTGCAGCGTTTATTCTTGGTGCCAAAATGAAAACAACATTTGTTAAAGTAAGAGGCAATTCTTTTTTTGCTTCAATTAACAACTGTTGAATACCCAAACTTGGTTTTTTATTAATTAGTTGTAAGCCATAGTAGCATAAAACACGATTTTCACCAGTAATTGGAACAAGATCCGCAGCAATACTTAAAGCCAAAAGATCAAGATTTTGATATAAAATGGTTTTATCCCATTGATTCTGTTCATAAAGTGCTTGTAGTAATTTAAAACCGACACCACAACCTGAAAGTTCTTTATAAGGATAGGAGCAATCGTGTTGTTTTTGATCGAGAACGATTGCATTCGGAACTGTTTCTCCAGGTTCATGGTGATCACAAATTATGAATTCTATTCCTAAATTTTTTGCGTAATTAATTTTATCGTGCGCTTTTATTCCGCAGTCTAATGCAATGATAAGTTTAATTCCTTTTTCATGAGCAAAATCAATTCCTTGAAAGCTAATTCCGTAACCTTCTGCGTATCGGTCTGGAATGTAAAATTCTAAATTTGATAAATGAGTTGAGAGCACTTTCCATAAAAGTGAAACAGCAGTTGTGCCGTCCACATCATAATCGCCAAAAAGTAAGACTTTTTCGTTTGTATCAATAGCCTTTTGAAGTCTATTTACCGCTAAATCCATGTTTTTCATCAAAAATGGATCGTGTAAATCTGTAAGATTTGGTCTAAAAAAGGCTTGAGCTTCACCAAAAGTTTCAATTCCACGTTGAATTAACATTGTCGCGAGCACTTCTTCGATGTTTAAACTTTGAGATAAAGAACTAATTTTTTCCTGTACAGGTTTTTCTTTTACTTTCCAGCGTTTTTCCATAGGTTTTTTGAAATAAGTTGTAAAAATGAAGACTAAAGTTAAGTAGAAAAAATTGAATAAAAAAATTGAACGTAAAAAAACTTTGTGTGTATAAGTGTTTAATATTACATATTAATTTTTACCTTCACCTTATGAAAATTTTAGTATTTGCCTCTTTTTTTACCTTGACCAGCATTTTTTATGGTCAAGAATCTTTCGAATTTAAAAATCCAGTTCCACCAAACGGAGAACAACTTGAAGCATTTCCGCAAACGTATTATGGTAATTATGAAAATAAGGAAACAGGAACAGAGTTTATTGTAAATTCTTCTGGTATAACGATGGTTTCAATCATCCATTCTTATATCACGCAAGAACAAATTAGAGAATCGTCAAAATATACTTTAAGAGGTGGTTATTTGTTTGGAATAGTTGAAAATGATTCTGTTTTATACATTCAAGAAGGCGATAAATACTATTTTGGAATAAAAAACATAGAACGTTTGAATGATTCAAAAAATGGCGCGATTATAAAAAAAATTAACGAAAAGACTTTTGTCATAAACTTTAAGGAAAACAATGGTTATTCACCAAGTTTGTTAACATTTACTGGTAAAAGTTTAATTTTGAGACATTTTGATTATCCGTCAGAAACGAAAATTTTTGATGTGATTTTAAATAAAACAAATGTGGCAAAA
>JBIKSI010000031.1:0-26669 GCA_044348665.1 Crocinitomicaceae bacterium | reverse complement strand
TTCACGCATACGGAAAATAAACTGTCTTGCAACAATCTCATTTCTAAAAGCTTTTCCAATTTGTGCAATACCAAAAGGAATCTTCATACGACCAGATTTTTGTACGTTCAAGAAATTTACAAAAATTCCCTGCGCTGTTTCAGGACGTAAATATATCGTAGAAGCATCACCTGCAACTGAACCTAATTCTGTAGAGAACATCAAGTTGAATTGACGTACTTCAGTCCAGTTTTTTGAACCTGAAATAGGGCATACGATTTCCAAATCGATAATTAATTGGTAAACTCCTTCCAAATCATTGTTTCCAAGAGTTTGACGCATTCTGTCTTCAATCTCAGTGATTTTTTCAGTGTTGCGTAAAACATTAGGGTTCGTTGCACGAAATTGTGCTTCGTCAAAAGATTCTCCAAAACGTTTGAATCCTTTTTCAACTTCTTTGTCAATTTTCTGACGAATTTTTTCGATATGCTCTTCGATTAATACGTCTGCTCTGTATCTTTTTTTAGAATCTTTGTTGTCAATCAATGGATCGTTGAAAGCATCCACGTGTCCTGAAGCTTTCCAAGTGGTTGGATGCATAAAAATCGAAGAGTCGATACCAACAATGTTTTCGTGCATTTGAACCATCGCTTTCCACCAATAGGATTTGATGTTGTTTTTCAGTTCAGAGCCCAATTGACCGTAATCATATGTTGCTGCCAAACCATCATAAATCTCTGATGATGGGAAAATATATCCGTATTCTTTCGCGTGCGAAATAACGTCTTTTAATTTGTCTTCTCTTTGTTCCATGGGGGCAAATATAGAGAAAATTTTTGATTTTTTCCCGCTAATCTTCGCAGAAAAGTTCGCTGATAGAAGGTGATTAGATGTTTGGCTTGAATTAAAATCTGCGTATATTATGAGTACTTTTTCTTCTTGTGATTTGCAGGAAGTTAATTTTTCCCGCTGATCTGCGCAGAAAAGGTCGCTGATCCATTGAGAGTAAAATCTGAGTTTATCTTTGTATTTTTCTCTTTTAAATCTGCGGGAGTTAATTAACCCCTAATCTTCGCAGAAAAGGTCGCTGTCCCAAATAACTATCGGGATCAGGTGATAAAAATAAACAAGTGTCAATAAAAATCTGCGTACATCTGCGTATTTTTCTTATTCAAATCTGCGGGAAAAAATCATAAACCATTCACTTTTCTAAAAATAGACTTTGAAATATTTGCTGAGTTAAAATTAACTAAAATACCAAGCTTTAGATTAGATAATTTCAAATAAGTCAATAATTGTTTATGATGTACTTCTGCCAAATTGTCTAAAGATTTAATTTCAATAATTACTTTGTTTTCGACTAATAAATCTAGGCGATATCCAACATCTAAGTTGCAATCATTGTATTTTAATGGTTGAGGCACTTGCGTTTTTACATATAAATTCATTTCCTTTAATTCATATAATAATGCTTTTTCGTAAGCCGATTCTAAAATTCCTGGGCCAAGTTTATTATAAACATTGAAAATGGCACAACGAATGAGATAAGAAATTTCATTTTCTGACATAATTGTAAAATTTAGGTTTATCTAAATTAAATATTATTTTTGAATTAACAAAGGAATTTAATATTTTTTCCCCGCTGATGTGCGCATAAAAGGTCGCTGATAGAAGGTGATTTGATGTTTAGCATGAATTAAAATCTGCGTGAATCTGCGTATTTTTCTCTTTTAAATCTGCGGGAGTTAATTCCCCCCTAATCTTCACAGAAAAGGTCGCTGTCCCAGATAACTATCGGGATCAGGTGATAAAAATAAACTAGTGTCATTAACAAATATGCGTGCATCTGCGTATTTTTCTTATTCAAATCTGCGGGAGTTAATTTTTCCCGCTAATCTTCGCAGAAAAAGTCGATGTCCCAGATAACTATCGGGATCAGGTGATAAAAATAAACTAGTGTCATTAACAAATATGCGTACATCTGCGTATTTTTCTTATTCAAATCTGCGGGAAAAAATCATAAACCATTCACTTTTCTAAAAATAGACTTTGAAATATTTGCTGAGTTAAAATTAACTAAAATACCAAGCTTTAAATTAGATAATTTCAAATAAGTCAGTAATTGTTTATGATGTACCTCTACCAAATTTTCTACAGATTTAATTTCAATAATTAGTTTGTTTTCGACTAATAAATCTAAGCGATATCCAACATCTAAGTTGCAATCATTATAAACTAATGGTTGAGGAACTTGCGATCTTACATATAAATTCATTTCCTTTAATTCATATAATAATGCTTGTTCGTAAGCCGATTCTAAAATTCCTGGGCCAAGTTTATTGTAGACATTAAAAATGGCACCACGAATGAGATAAGAAATTTCATTTTCTGACATAATTGTAAAATTTAGGTTTATCTAAATTAAACATTATTTTTGAATTAACAAAGGAATTAATATTTTTTCCCCGCTGATGTGCACAAAAAAGGTCGCTGATAGAAAGGTGATTTGATGTTTAGCATGAATTAAAATCTGCGTGAATCTGCGTATTTTTCTCTTTTAAATCTGCGGGAGATTTATAATCTGAAACAATTTTCATTACCTTTGGTAAAAACAAGCTATGTCAATTTTTAGTCTAAGTACAATTTTAAAAACTTATCCAAAATTTAAGCCTTTGGAGGCTAATTTTATTGATCAAATTCTACCTAAAAGAATTGAAACGAGTTCTAAACACGATTTTGGTCATGCACTACTTGTAGCAGGAAGTGAATCCAAAGCGGGAGCAGCAATTTTGGCAACAAAAGCATGTTTGAGATCCGGTGCAGGTTTAACAACGGTTCATATTCCAAATTCCTGCAAAATAGCATTGAATATTTCATGTCCAGAAGCGATGTTGAGTTTGGATTCAAATGAAAAACACATCACACAAATTCCAGAGGTAAAATATAAAACAGCTGTTGGTATTGGTCCAGGAATTGGCTTTAAGGAGGAAACTATCAAAGTTTTTGAATTCATTTTACAAAGTGATTTTCTAAAAGTGCTGGATGCAGATGCGCTTACCATTTTGTCCCAAAATCCACCTTTATTTCAATATTTGAATGGGAAAACTGTTTTAACTCCTCACGAACGAGAATTTGATCGTTTAACAAAAGTGCATCAAACTTGGGAAGAACGAATCGAAACTGCGCAAGTATTTGTTCGAAATTACGATTGTGTTTTGGTTCTAAAAGCTCCCAATACGCTAATTTTTAGTGGTGATGATGTGTTTTACAATACTACAGGAAATGTTGGCTTGGCGAAAGGCGGCTCTGGTGATGTTTTGACAGGAATTATGACATCTTATTTGGCAGAAGGCTTAAAGCCACTAGATGCTGCTCTTGTTGGAGTTTTTAATCATGGTTTGGCAGCAGATTTGGCTGTGAAAGAAAGTAAGCCAAGAGCTTTGTTGGCAGGAGACTTAATAGAATTTCTGAAATTTGTATAAGCATCTATTTTTTCAATTTCATACCAATCACATTAGGTAATTTCCAGAAATAATCATTTTTATCCGTTGCATAGGTTTCTGAAACGTAACTACCTATTTTTTCCAAGTGAAAAACTTCTTCACCATCTTTTTTGATGTCAACATATAAACTTGTTTGTGGGCCACCTTCCATGTAAATGGCATTGTATAAATTGAGTTTCATTTCACGCATGTAAGCTATCATTTCGTTGTGCAAATAGGGAGAACGCACAAAAATTAAATACACATTTCCTATATCGTCAATCGTTGTAATTAATTGACTACAATATTGTTTGCGTTTGTTCCATCCAATTGGCTGAGCATTGCAATCGAGCATGCGCAAGCCTTGAGCTAAACAATGGTATTTATTTTTTAAAGATGAAAAAGAGTCACATTCTAAGTCACATACAGTAAATGGTTTTGCTAGGGTATCCTTTGGGTTGAAAGCAATTACCGTTTTGTAGTTTGGGTGGATTTCTGCCTTATTTGTATGTTTTTCGCCTTTTAAAAATCCTTTGCTATACATCTTTCTACTTAAATCATACATTCCTGCATTAATGACAATATTTAAGTCAAATGAATCCGCCCAATCTTTTACATTTAAGGGCTTTTTATAATGTTCAGTGGCCATTAATAAGTGAAAATCAAAAAAATTTGGGTCTAATTTTAAAATGCTAATTTTCGAGTCATTTATATCTGATTTTCGAGGAGCCATAGTTTCGCAGAAATCTAGCCCTGGAATTATGTTTTTCCATCTTATTTCCAATGGTTTTAGCGAATCTTTTGGGATAATAGAGTCTTTTTGTTGTTCTTGGGAACAAGCTAAAATGGAATAAATAAGTGAGATTGTTAAAATTAATTTTTGCATTCTCAAAGTTAATTTATTTTTGTTAAATTTAATTTGATCAGAAGGAAATTAAAATTTTTCCTATCTTTATAATTTTAACGAATTGACTGTTTGCAAATTACTATGCCTTCCTATTATCATGGCAAGAGATATAATCAAAAAGTAAAATTTTAAATGATTGGAATATTCACTATTAAAATTAGTTTATGTTAAAAATAATAATTGCTTTTATTTTTAGTTTATCCTTTGTTAGCTGTGTTAATGAGAGTAAACAAATCAAAATGGTTGAATTAGGGACAACTAAAAAAAATTATATCAAAGATGTTTCTTGGGGAATGGCGGGTGATAATAGTAGATTCTATATAGGTTCAACTAATAAAATAGAAGACACAATTAGTGATCCTTTTTATTCTGAGGACTTTTTTTATAAATTAGAAAATGATACATTTTATGTTTATACCCGCTATTCAGCTGTAAGAAAATACAAGTGGAATGCTACTTTAAATTTAAAGGAAATATTTCTATCAAATCCTGACACT
Source organism: Crocinitomicaceae bacterium (assembly GCA_044348665.1). Classification (GTDB taxonomy): domain Bacteria; phylum Bacteroidota; class Bacteroidia; order Flavobacteriales_D; family Crocinitomicaceae; genus M2408. Next base: position 21,804 of record JBIKSI010000031.1, on the reverse strand, counting down.
ACCAATCTAATTGAAAATTATAAAAAATTTAATTTAAAATATTCTCTTTGGGATTAAAAAAAATGAATTTATTTTCAAATCGAATTTTTATATTGCTTTGAACCAACTACTTTACAATAAATATTTAATACACAACTTATCATTGTTAAGTTTCACAAGGTTGTTCTAATATAAGAAAATCAGTACGAAAATAACTCACAAAAACAATTTCACTCAAAATCTTCGAATAAAACTTAGCTCATGCGTTTTAGAGTCATCGGAATAGATTCCATCTTGTTTGAGTGTATCAATTTTCACGAAACCACTCGCATGAATTATTTTTTTGTCGTTCAAAACAATTCCAACATGTGTAATCTTAACGCTTAAATTATGAAAAAATGCCAAATCACCTACTTGTGCGTCATCAAATTCTATTTCTTGACCATGCTCGGCTTGTTGGTAAGCGTCACGAGGCAAATTTTTGTCAAAAAGTCGGAAAACTTGCTGCGTAAACCCCGAACAATCAATTCCAAATGGTGATTTCCCTCCCCATAAATAAGGTGCATTCAAATAACTTTTTGCAAATGTTTCTATAGTGAAATTTTGATTTTGTAATTCTTTGGCAAATTCAAAAGGATGATTGCCGATGTTAAATGTTTTGGTAGGAGGAACAAATGCGCCGCGCGTAATAATTTGAGAACCCCAAGGAGTTTGAATCTCGCTAATCAATTCTGTTTGAATACTTAATCCTTGTAGATGTCGGTTTAATTCTTTTTGAGAAAGAAAAATAAATTGTTTGGTATCCATCCAAGCTTCGTAGTTATCGAAATAGCATCTGATTTTTGTCCAATTATTTTGAATCTCCAAAACTTCAAAAACCTCACCAAATAATAGTTGTGAAACCATTTCTGAACTATCAGAATTTTCTTTTCTAAGTGGAGAAATTGAAACTCTACAAAATGCAAATTTTTGCGTTTGCATATTAATTATTTTGGAAAATTTGGATGATTTACAAGGTTTAAGGCTTGCTGCAAATGACGCTGGTTGTGGTAAGCAACAAATAAAAGGGCATCTCCAAGTTTTAATCGAATAATTGTACTAATCGATATCGGAATTTTCACTTTTCTTAGATTTACGCTCGTTGAAGAATCTATAATTAAATTTAATTCCTCTAAATTTCTTTTAAAATCCTCCAAATCATTTCCGCTAATTAAATTCTTTTCAAATAGAGGGTTGTTTATTCGTTGCGATTTAAATTTTCTTTTCACATTGTTCGCATTTCCTAATTTCATGGACTTCCATGCAGAACGACCTAATGGAGAAGAAATAAATACATCAGAGGGAGTTCGAAATCGTGTTTTGTTAATTTTTGATTTAAAGGTTTCATGATAATATTTTGCAAATTGATTCAAATGAGCAAATACTTCAGAAACATTCCAAGAATTATCCACCAATTTCCATTTTTTTTGCTCTTCTGACAAATGCAAAAATCTGCTTTTCAGCACTTCAAGGTTTGCATTTGTGATTGTTTTTAGTTCGTGAATTAATTCAGCAGTTGTCATGATTCTAATTCTAAATTGATAACAAAAGTAAGCTAAGAATTTATCTTTTCAAAATAAAATACATATTTCGTGCCATTTGTCTTGTAAACTTCAAAATGACCGTTTAATTGTTCTGTTAAAGTTTCAATTAACTCGAGTCCAAAAGAATTATCTCTACTTGGTGGTTTCCAATTCCCATTATCCGAATAGGTAAACTCAACAAAATTCTTCAAACCTTCATTCATCTTCACTGTTATTTTAGGCATCGTAACATCTGTAAAAGCATATTTGATAGAATTTGAAAGCAATTCGTTAAAAATCAATGCGATAGGTGCAATTGGATTCAAGCCCAAATCTTCTACCTTACAATGAATGTCCAATTCAATTTTTTTGTCCACTTGCACCGTCCGAATCATGTCATTGGCAAGCGTTGTGAAATAATCTTTCAAATCAATTTTCGAAAAATCTTCTGTTTGATAGATTTTCTCATGAATTAAAGACATTGCGAGCACCCGATTTATGGATTCTGTAAACTTTTTCAATTCTTCTTTATCATCAATGTCCCGACTTTGCAATCGCAATAAGCTCACAATAACTTGTAGGTTGTTTTTCACTCGGTGGTGAATTTCTTTCAAAAGAACAGTTTTTTCATCATTTTGTTGCTTGATGATTTCAAATTGCTCTTCCAGGTATTTTTGAGAGTTTTTTATTTGATTTTGAGCTTCTTTGTTGGTGGTGATATTTTGCCAATTCAAGTAAAAAATAATTGCAAAACAGATCAAAATATTAAAGCTAAAAGCATTAATTTGCATCTGTGATAAACTTTTCATCAAAACAATTTGTTCATTAAAAAAGAAAATGAAAAAAGTCGCTAATGCAAGAGCGTGAATAGCAGTGATGATTGAACCCCATTTTTTCCCTAAGGTTAAGAAGCTTAAAATTGAACTCACGACCATCCATAAACTGTCCACAATCCGTGGTTGTTCATTCACGTAATAGAGTGTGAAAATGCAAAGTGTTGCACCACACAAATTGTAGATGAAGATAAATGTTTTGTATTTTCCAGTAATTTTGACGTATAGAAAAGCGCCTAATGCCGTTAAGAAACCAACCAAAGTTATCCAAAGATTTTGCTCATCAAAATAGAAAAACAATAAAACGAGCAAAACACTCAAGGTCAGGACTAAGAATAAAGTTATTCTGTAGGAAAGCAAATAACGCATTTTCTCAAAAATATCCGTGTATTCGTTTTTAGTGGGCGAGAAAAATTTCTTTATCAGTGTCAGCATTTTTTACTTTTTGCACTGCAAATAAAATAAAAAAGAATTGAAAAAGTAAGTAAATGGATAATACTTGGAAGAATAAAATTTTATTTTTAAAAATATTTCCATAATTTTGCATAAAAATAGGGTGATTTCTCCCCTTAAAATGAGGAAAGGATGCTAGCTCTCCGTGACGAGCGGATAAAACAATCTAAAATTAAAGATTATGTTATCAGTTATGGAAAATTTATCTTCACAGGAATTAATTAACTTAGAAGACAAACACGGAGCTCACAACTATCATCCACTTCCAGTGGTTTTATCAAGAGGAGAAGGAGTGTACGTTTGGGACGTTGAGGGAAAACGTTATTTTGATTTTCTTTCAGCTTATTCTGCGGTAAACCAAGGTCATGGTCACCCAAAAATTACTCAAGCATTAATTGAGCAAGCTCAAACACTTGCATTAACTTCGAGAGCATTTCACAATGATGTTTTAGGTGTATATGAAAAATTCATTACTTCCTATTTCGGTTTTGACAAGGTGTTGCCGATGAATACGGGTGCAGAAGCGGTAGAAACTGCAATTAAGTTAGCTCGTAAATGGGGTTACGAAAAGAAAGGAATCACTGAAAATCAAGCACAAATTATTGTTTGTGATGGAAATTTTCACGGTAGAACGACAACAATCGTTTCTTTTTCAAGTGATCCAGATGCAAGAACTAATTTTGGACCTTTTACATCAGGTTTTATTTCTATTCCTTATGATGATACAAACGCTTTGGAAGAAGCTTTAAATTCTCCCAATGTGGTTGGTTTTTTGGTGGAACCAATTCAAGGGGAAGCTGGTGTTTATGTTCCAAATACAGATTTTTTAAGTAAGGCAAAAGACCTTTGTAATGAAAAAAATGTGCTTTTTATTGCAGATGAGGTACAAACAGGAATTGCAAGAACAGGAAGTTTGTTGGCTGTTTGCGGAAATTGTACGTGCGAAAAGCATTGTGAAAAACAAGCAACTTATTCAAAACCAGATATTTTAATTTTAGGAAAAGCACTTTCAGGAGGAGTTTATCCAGTTTCAGCTGTGTTAGCAGATAATGAAATAATGGAGGTGATTAAACCTGGTCAACATGGATCTACATTTGGCGGAAATCCAATTGCTTCAAAAGTTGCAATTGCTGCTTTAGAAGTTGTAGTTGACGAACAATTGGCTTTAAATGCAAGAACTTTAGGTGAATTATTTCGAGCTGAAATGAATAAAATTATTGAAAAATCAGATTTAATCTTAAAAGTGAGAGGGAAAGGTTTGTTAAACGCTATAATCGTAAATGACACTCCAGATAGTAAAACTGCTTGGAACTTGTGTGTAGCATTAAAAGAAAATGGTTTATTAGCAAAACCAACTCATGGAAATATCATCCGTTTTGCGCCGCCTTTGGTAATAACAGAAGAGCAATTAATGGAATGTGTTGCTATTATTGAAAAAACCATAAATGAATTTGTGAAATAAAATAAACAAAAATCAATTTATTATTTAAAAAGCTTCAACAGAATTATTTGTTGGAAGCTTTTTTTTATGATTCTTAAATCTATTTAAGTCCATGAGGCTATTTGATTCTCAAATCAAAACAAATCCGCTGTTTCCTTTCCAACCAAACTGCCAATCGCAACGCCCATTCCGCCCATTCTTACTCCAACAGCAAGTGAATCGTTGATTTTTTTGACAATCGGTTTTTTTGTTTTTCCGACACCCATTATTCCTGACCAAAAGTAATCGATTTCAAATTCTGTTTGGGGTAAAATAATGTTCTTTAATTTTTCACTTAAAGCATTTTTAATCATTTCTGTGTTTTGAAATTCTTCTGAAGTTTCTCCCTTAAAATCTAAATTTCTTCCGCCACCGAATAAGATTCGACTACCAATATTTCTGAAATAATAGTATCCCATTTGATAATGAAATGTGCCTTTTATGTGCAGATTTTCGATTGGTTTTGTAATCAATACTTGAGCTCTAGCGGGCAAAATATCTTCATCTTTCAAGAATTTTTTCGCAAAACCATTTACGCAAATGGCCACATTATTCGCTTGAAACTCGCCAATATTGCTTTCAATAAAATTGCAATTAGCGTGCGTTTCTATGTTCTTAATTTCAATTCCAGAAAGATGTAAAATTCCATGTTCTTGCAGTAAGGTATGAAAACGTAACATCATTTTTCCAGTATCAATTTGCGCTTCCAAACGGTTGTAAAAACTTGTTTTTACTTGTCCAAAATTAAACTTTGAGTATATATTTCTATCCTCAGAGTATACATTTGCTTGCCCAGAAATTTTATGTAATTTTTCGTTCAAATATTCAATTTTTTCCGAATAGTGCAGGGGATTTGTATCATCATCAATTAAGTCCCACGAACCATGTTGCTGGAAGTCTAAATGTTCGATACCGATTAATTCTTTCAAATAATTCAAACCTTCCCATCGTTTTTGCAAAGTTTGCCAAACCTCATTCTCTGGGATTGATTCTAAATCATCAACCAATTCAGTGACACTTCCAAAGCAGGCAAAACCTGCGTTTTTTGTGCTCGCACCCATTGGCAAAAATCCTCGTTCTACTAGAAGTATTTTTGCATCAGGATATTTTTTTCGTAAATGAATTGCGGTGCTGCATCCTACAATTCCTGCACCAATAACCAAAAAATCTATACCTGAAAAATAAGTTTCCTTTTCCCAAAAACTAAGTTGTTGTATATTTAACATGAAAATAAAGGTTAAGAGCTAAATTTCTAATTGAAAATTGAACTGAATTAAAGAAAAATTTTATATTTTTGTACAAATTTAGCAATATTTTAAACGAATTCTGTAACTAGATGTACAGACAAACGTTTAAGGGAATAAATATGAAACATTTACTTACATTTCTTTTTGTGTTTTTGGTTACAGGCGCTGCTTTTTCTCAAGTAGAGTGTAGCATGGAATATTCAATTATCGACTACAATTCTGGTAAGAAATTAACTGGAGTAAATGTTGATGTTTTTGACGGGGCAAATATTGTGAAGTCGGGCGAATCTCCTTCCAATGGAACGGTAAAATTGTCGGTTCCTTCTGGGAAAAAATACAAGGTGGTTTTTTCTAAAGCTGGAAAGGTTTCTCGAATGCTTTATATTGATTCTAAAGGGATTAATGCGGAAGATATTCAAGGAGGAAGTTCTGTTGGTACTGGCAAAATTGAAGTGAAATTGTTTGATGAAATTCCCGGTGTGGACTTTAGTTATGTTGAAAACAATCCATTTACTGAGTTTTATTTTGAAGGAAACGCAACTCTTTCTTATGACACTGCCATCGCCGAAAAAATGGCTAAAAAGATCACGGAACTTCTTAAACAAGCTGCTGCAAAAGAAAGTGAAAATGAAGCTAAATACCAAGATGCAATGGCAAAAGCCAAAGAGTGGTACAACAAGAAGAATTACCAATTTGCGCTAGATAAGTATGAAGAAGCATCTTTACTTAAACCTAACGAGCAAGAGCCAAAAGATAAAATCAAAGAATTAGATGCCTTATTGAAAAAGCAACAGGAAGATGATTTAGTGTCAAAACAAAAAGAAGGTGATTACCAAAAAATCATCGATGCTGCTAATGCTTTAACTCAGCAAAAGAAGTATGCAGAAGCTGTTGTTAAATACGAAGAAGCATTAAAAATTAAGGATGAGCAATATGTTCGTGATCAAATTAAAGACATAAAAGGCTTCATCGACAAGGCTAAAAAAGAAGAAGAATTAGAAGCTAATTATAAGAAAGCAATTGCTGCAGGAGATAATTTAGCTGGTCAGAATAAATTTGCAGATGCTAAAGTTCAATACCAAGAAGCTTTAAAATTAAAGAAAAATGATCCTGTTGCTACGCAGAAAATTGCTGATTTAGAACAAAAAATCAAGGATGAGCAAGCCGGAGCTGAGAAAAAGAAAAAATATGAGGCTACGATTGCTGCTGCTGAGCAGTTATTTGCTGCGGACAAACTTCTTGAAGCCAAAGCGAAATTTAATGAAGCACTCACAATTGATGGTACACAAACACTGCCAAGAACTAAAATTTCTGCTATCGATACGCGTTTAGCAAACGAAGCAAAAAAGAAGGAAATAACAGAAAAATACAATGCGGCAATGAAGGATGCTGACGATTTGTTTAATGCGAATAAATTTGTTGAAGCAAAAGCAAAGTACAATGAGGCATTAAAGATTGATGAAAGTCAGAGTAAACCTTTGGAAAATATTTCTAAAATTGATAAAATGTTAGCTGATATTGAGTTAGCTAAAAAAGAGAAAGAAAAACAAGATAAAATTAATGCTTTAATAAAGGATGCTGCTGGCATTTATGCTAAGAATGACCTTGAAAACGCGAAGAAAAAATACGAAGAAGTTTTGACTTTAGATGCTTCAAACATGGAGGCAACAACGAAAATTAATGAGATAAACGGAAAAATAAGCGCGAATCAGTCCGAAAAGGAAAAGTTAGACCGTTTCAATTCTCTTAAAGCAAAAGGTATTGATTTAATGAAGCAACAAAAATGGACTGATGCTAAATCAACACTTTTGGAAGCTAAATCAATCAAGTCTGACGCCGAAATCGATACAAAAATAAAAGAAATTGATGCTAAAATTGCGGAGGAAAATGCAAAATTAAACGCTGAAGAGCAGTACAAGAAAATTTTGGATGAAGCAAAAGCTCTTGAAAACACGAACATCGATGCAGCTATTTTAAAATACAAAGAAGCTCAAAAAAATAAAGCGAATGATCCTATTCCGCCAGCTAAAATCAAAGAGTTGGAGGCTAAGAAGGCAAATAATAATGTGCAAGCTGAAACGGATAAGAAGTACAATGACTTAATGAAAAAAGGCGATGATGCCATGGCTTTGGGTCAGCAAGATGTGAAAAAGTACTCTGATGCAATCAAATTTTATAACGACGCACTATTAGTTAAGCCTTCCGAAAAAGAACCAGTTGAAAAGGCAGCTTTGGCAAAAAAACTTTCTGAGGATGCAGCAAAAGGAGAGGCATTTGCTCAATATCAAAAAATTCTTACCGCTGGTCAAAAGGCAATTGATGAAAAAAATTGGACCAAAGCAAGAGATATGTACAATCGTGCAATCAAATTGGATCCAGAAGATGCAAAGCCAAAGGATAAGCTAAAGGAAATTGATGCCTTAATTAAAGTAGAAGAGGACGCTAAAAAAGGAAATTTAGATAAAGAAAATACATATAAAACGAAATTGGCTGATGCGGAAATTGCTGCTAAAGCAAAAGAGTATGACAAAGCCATTTCTCTTTTAAATGAAGCAAAGAATCTAAAACCAACTGAAGTTTTTCCTCCTAAAAGGATTCAAGAAATTGAGGACTTAAAAAGCAAGGAACAAAATTCTGCACAAACTGAAAAATTGTATTCTGATTACATGAAAAAAGGAAGTGACGCAGTTAATACTAAAAATTACAGTTTAGCACTTTCTGAATACAAAAACGCCTTAACAGTAAAAAATAATGACAAAACGGCACTTGCTAAAATTGACGAGGTACAACAATTAATTGATAATGAAACGAATAGTAAGACAGATGAGGAGTTCAAACAATTTGTTAAAGAAGGAGATGATTTGTTTAAAGCTGAAAAATGGCTCGATTCAAAGAATGCTTACGAGAAAGCCTTGAAAATCAAAAATGACTTTTATGCTAAATCTCAATACGACAAAGCAACAAAGAATGCTCAAATCAACAATGATTTTGAAAAACAATATCAAAAAGTAATTACTTCAGCGGATAATAATTTTGATACAAAAAATTATGACAAAGCAAAAGAATTATATGAGCGTGCGATAACCTTAAAATCAACAGATCAATATCCAAAGGATAAATTAAAAGAAATTGACGCACTTTTAAATCCAGTTGTCGTTCAGAAAGCAGGTCCACTGAATAATTTGGGCACTCCAACTGGTGATTTGGAAAAAGTCAATGAAGAATTGGTGAAAGCCGAATTAAAACGAAAAGATAAAAAGAATACGAAATTAAATAACAAAAAAAATACCCTTCAGGACAAAGATACAGAGACTAGCGAGAATAAAACAAGCGAAATTTTATTATCACGTAACAACCTCGAATTGAAGGAGAAATCCATTTCTGAAAAGTATGAAGACGGTGACGAAAAACGTCAAGTTACAGTCGATCAGGTGGAAGATATTCGCAAGGTGAAAAGTAAAGAAGATATTCAAACTGAAAATTTCAAATACAACGAGAATTTACAGAACACGGAATATTCGAAAAACGTTACTGTTGAAACATCCAATCAATATGAATCTTCTGTCAAAGTTTACGAAGAAAACACTGAAAATGTAAAAGATGTTGATCAAAAAATAGTTTCAAAAACAAATGTTGAAAATATTAGCGCATATTCAAAAAATATCGACGATCAAAAGGAATTGTATTCAAAAAATAAAAAAGTAGATGAAAATTATGGTGATGATTTTGATTCACGTAAGGTAATTGAAGATGATGTTAAAAAAGCGAATATTTCAATTAACAAGAATGACGATGTCAGTCAAGTGAAAGAAAGTCAGAATATTACAAATATTGACGTAAATCTTCAAAAAGAAGAAAAAGTGCGTGTCAAAGAAGTGGATGAGGCTAACAAGGTTTACGGAGAAAATAGTGAGTCATTAAAAGTTATTGATAAAAAAATCGTAAAATCTGAAATCGAAACTGAAAGTAAATTCATTGACAAAAGTTTAGAGGCGGACATTATTTTAGCGAACAAAGCACAAAAGATTGATAAAATTGCACCTGAACAAGAAATTAATAGAAAAGAGAATGCAGAAATCTTAAAAACAGGTGAAGTAAAGATCAACGAAAATACACGCGTTGAGTACAACAATAACTTGGTAAAACATTTAACGAATCAAGATGAATTGATCTCAAAAGCGAAAAAAACAGATGTGATCAACGAAAATGAAGTTAAAAAATCGCAAGATATTATCACTGGAATTGATGGAATCGACAAAAAAGTAACAATTTCTCATTCACAGCAAGATTTAAGTGATGACATTCAGCGAAAAAACACGAATGATGATGTTACTAAATCAGCGATTAGCGTCAACAACAATCATACAGAAAAAGCTAAGAAAGTAGATGAAAATATTTCAAGTGTTCAATTGGTTGGAAATGATTTTTCTGCAACAAAAAACAAAGAAGAACTTAAAAAACAAGATGCTCTTACCAATTCACAAGTTTTGTTGAGTAAAATTTCTAGTAAAGAGGTCAAATTTGATGATAAAATCGCTAATGAAGTTGGAACGCTTTATCCTGAAGGAGTTTCTCAAGAAGTTTTTGAAAACAAAGATGAGGATGGCTTCTTAGTAAATGTAGTAACACGAAGAATTGTTGTGAAAAGTGGTCATGGTCAAATCTATGTTAGAACGCAATCATTAAATGGCATTACTTATTCTAAAAATGGAGAGCCATCTTCTGAACACATTTGGCAAAAAGAAACGCAAGACGCTAAGTTGATAAAAAATTATTAAATCAAGTTAAGGGAATAAATGAAGTTTATCAAAAGTTTTTTTTTGTTATTAGTTTCAATACTTATTCTTGTTTCTTGTGCGGTCAATGATGCTAAAGTCAATAAAGCACAAACGCTTTACATTTTTTCTGATTTTAACCTAAAAAAAGATAGTAGTTTATTCGATATTTTTCAGAAAAAGGAAAATATCAAACTTCGTTTTGTTCAAGTTGATTCAGATAGTGTTTTATTTCAATTGAAGAAGGGGAAATACAATGCTGATGCAGATTTATTGCTTCTTAGTAATTATGAATTATTGAAAAAAGTGCAATATAATAAACTTTTTTTACCCATTAATTCTGATGTACTTTCAAGAAATATCGATCCTAATTACAGAGCGAAAAACAATACTTGGTTTGCCTTGTCAAAGTCGCCTCTAGTTGTGATTTACAATAAAAATGTGCTTAAAAAAGACACCTTGAAAAATTATTATGAATTGATTTATCCCAAGTGGAAAAATAAGCTATCTTTTCAAGCATACAATGATTTCTCCTACAAAAACTTCACCAATACTTACAATTTCTTGCTGAAAGAAAAAGCGGATTCATTTTTATATAAACTGAATGCACAAAGTGTTTTACCTCATTCAGGGGATGATTTTGATCAAATCAAACACGTTGCACGCATAAATTCACTATTTTCTGTTGTCAAATTATCAAGCTTGGCGGCAAGTCAAAATAGTAAAATAAAGGCTGACAAAAAAACCGCAAAAAACATTGGTCATATTTTTGCGAATCAGCGCAAGAAAGGATGTTTTATTACGATTTCTGGAGCAGGAATTTACCGTTATGCTAAAAATCCTGCTAACGCAATCAAGTTATTGGAGTTTTTAAGTTCAAAGAAAGCACAAAAGATTTACGCTCATAATCGCTTTGAATATCCTGTAACGAAAAGTGCATTAGTTTCCAAATTACTTCTTACGTATGGAAAGTATAGAGGTAGATTTTATAAGTATTGAAAATTTCCATTTACTTATTTTTACTTGGAGCTGCTAAAACTTCCTCCTGACTGAGGCAAAATCAATAAAATAAATAAACTTAAAGGTAATTGTATTTAAAGGATTGTCTTTAAAAACCGAATGAATATTTGTGAAATATGAATTTACAACCTCTGCTTGATCGCTTATTAGTGCGCTTTTATATACGATATTTAGAAAACTTCCAGGAGCAACTTGCCAAGCGAAAACTAAATCCGTATTAAACGCATTAAAGTTGAAATCTAAATTAGCTTTTATGTTGTCATTACGTGTCAGTAATCCATTGTCACCTAAATCTGCAAAATATAAATATTGACCATTCGACCAATAATGGCGAACTCTTAGAGCGAGTGAAAGGTTGTTTTTGAATAAATATTTAGCAGCAATCACATTTGTGAGTGTGAAAATATCTCTTTCTCCATAAGCTGGATTTCCATCCTCATCATAGCCACCAAAACCTACACCACCATCATAATTTAAGAATTGAATCGATGGTGTCATGGTAAATTTATCTGTGAAACGAATGATTGGTGACAAACTTCCTTCTCGGTAATTACTTGGGCCATAATATTTTTCCCCGTAACCAAAACCTATATTTCCGTCGATGGCTAATTTTCTTCGATAATCACTTGAAATACCAATGTTTGCGTACAAAAATCCTGGGTTAATAAAAATTTTGTTATCAACCCTTGATTCAAATAAATCAATTCCATCACCAATTTGGCTTTCAATATTAAAGAAAAATGAATGAAACGATTTTCTGAGCGTAGTAAAAGCATTAAAATTAATATTGTTTTTTAGAATAACATTTGTGGTGTAATTTTGCTCCATTTTGTAGCTTAAGGTGGTGTAAAGCTGGTTCAATTTCCAAAATGGATTATATTTATTGTATTTGATTTGTGCAGCATGAAAACGATAATTTGTCTGAAAAAATGCACCTAAATCATTTGGATTATATTCTTGTGAAACATTGTCACTCGCCAACATGAATCGAAATGCTCCTTTAATTTTTGAAAATTGGAAATAATAATTTAAACCGTCTCTTCCTTTGTCATTGCGCAGTAAATTTGAAAAACTCAAACTATCTTCAATTTGCGTGTATTTTAAAGAAGTATAAAAGGCGTATGAGTTAGATTTATTGACTAAATTTATTCCAGTTCCAGTTGTATTTGCATCTCGAAAACCATTAAATCTTGTCGTATTTAGGTTTGTGATAAAAACTGAACTGTTATTTTTTAAATTTTGATCTACCGTAATGATGTTGTAATTTACCAAAGGATTTGTTCTAATTGTTCGTTCTTCTTCTGTATCGGAATTTTGAACAACAGCAAAGGTTTCATCTGTTAAGGCATTTAAGAAACCAATTCCTGTTCCATTTTTTGATCGTCCTGAAATTTTACTCACATTAATTAATTTGGAAGTCGCTGGATTGGAAATTATGGTTTCATTTGTGTCAATTTTATCGTAAACAGCTTCATAATCAAGTGGTTTTCCTCCAATTCTTCGCGAATAAAATAATCCACCTCGATTAAACAATTCAACTCCTTCCTGAAAAAATGGCCTTTGTTCTTCAAAAACAACTTCAAAAGCTGACAAGTTTTTCACAATATTATCTGATTGCACCTGACTAAAATCGGGTAGTAAAGTCATATCCAAGGTGTAAGCTTCGGATAAACCAAATTTTAAATCAGCTCCACCTCCATACCCATAAGATTTTTCTCCTGCTTTTTCGGAAAAATTACCAGATAAATAAGGAGATAGTTGAAGTCTGATTGGATTTTTTATATTTGTTAATCCTTTTAACTCTCCCCAATAATTGATTGGATTTGTAAAGTCTTTGGAAACCATTGACCACTGTAATTCGCTTCGAGTTCTTCGAATTTCTCTTTCAAATTGGACGTTCCAAAGTAATGAATCACTATTTGCAAAACGAATTGCTGAAAACGGAATTTCCATTTCAACCGACCATCCGTTTTCTAAAATTTGTACATGTGAATGCCACACTGCGTTAAAGGATTGATCTGAGAATCTGAAATCAGATTGCACACCCGAGGCTGAAACAGCAAAGACAAAGGCATCCAGTTTTTGATTGTACGTATCGAAAGAAACTGTAAAAATATCAGCGTTTAGGCTCTCATCTCGTTCACCCAATTGCCTTAAAATACTATCTGGAGCATTATCGTACATTATTGCACCCACATAAATTGCGTAATCGGTATATAAAATGGAAACTTCTGTCTCAAATTGCGGTTTTTTACCTTCTGTAGGGTTAATTTCTAGAAAATCAAGGGCTTTTGAAGCTTTTTTCCACGAATTTTCGTTGAGAAAGCCATTCATTACAATTTTTTCTTGTGTTCGATGTGCTGCAATTGATTTCTTATTCTCTTGAGAAAAAACATAGCTAAAAGTAAACAACAAAATAAAGAGGAAACGCATTAGAGAATTTAAAATCTGATACAAATATAAAATCAATATTTAAAAGCAGCGTAATTTTTAGATGAACGGATAAAAATAAGTTTGAGCACGATCCATAGATTTGCAAACAAAAATGTTATTAACCGCAAGAAGAAGTTATAAACTACACTGATTTAGTTCATTTTAATTCAGTAAATTTGCACATAATTTTGAGGAATGAAAGGTGCATTTTTAGTTATATTCTTAATAATCAGTGTTGTAACTTATTCCCAGTTTGGGTATGAAACAATTGGAAATACAATTGGGGTTCAAAATATTAACAACGCGGTATGCGGTGAGGTTGATTCTTGTTTCACATTAACTGCAAATCAGAACGATCAGTCTGGCGCAGTTTGGGATAATAAACAAATTAATTTGTCTTATAATTTTGATGCATCCTTTTGTTTGACCTTAGGTTCAAACGATGAATGGGGAGCAGATGGTTTTGCTTTTGTAATGAGAGGAGATAATTCAAGTTCCTTGGGAACCTTAGGATATGGTATTGGGGCTGTTGGCATTTCTCCCTCAGTTGCCATCGAATTTGATACTTGGGAGAATATTGGATTTCCAACTACTGACATTGCTGCGGACCACACTGCCTTATATTTTAATGGAGATTTTGATACAGAAATTCAAGGTCCTACACCTCTATATCCAAATTCTGCAAATGCAGAGGATGGTGGATACCACATAGCTCGTATTGTATGGAATGCCCAATTACAAACCTTAGTAATGTTTTTCGATGGAAATTTGAGGATAAATTATACTGGTGATATTGTAAATACAATTTTCGGTGGAAATCCACTTATTACTTGGGGATTTACAGCTTCTACAGGTGGAGTGTCCAATTTACAGCAAATCTGTTTCCCAAAATATTCGATTGACTTAGAAAACGAAAAGAAAATTTGTGATACAGATAGCACAACGATTTCTTTTTATGATCCAAATATGACAAGTTACCGATGGACATTTGAAGATGGTACGATTATTAAAGATTGGAATACATTAGATTTTACAGCGCCTTTTAATTTGGATGATTCCATTTTTTACGCAAGTCAAGATGGTTACTATTACCTTGATTTAGAGATAAATAATCAAGTTATTCATGATAGTGTGAAATTAACGGTTATTCAAACGCCTGTAAAACCTTTCGATAAAAATTATGATTTAACTTGCCTTGAAGAGTCAAATTACATTTTAGATGCGCTAAACCCAGGAATTATTTACCTTTGGTCAACTTTCCAAACGAGCCAGCAAATTTCGATTTCTGAACCCGGAATTTACAATGTTACTCTAGTTGAGCCAATTTTGTTTTGTACCAATCAAGATACGATTGAAATTGTCAGCTTTTGTCAAGATACTAGTATATGTGAGGGCGGATTGGCAGAAATTTCTTTTTATCATCCTGATATTAATAACTACAAATGGTATTTTGAAGATGGTACCATCCTAAAAAATTGGAATACTATTGATTTTTCTACACCTTTTAATTTGAATGATTCGCTTATTACAGTAAGCGAAGGTGGAACTTATTTTTTAGAAGTTACATTTGGAAATGATTCTTTTTTAGATAGTGCAGTTTTAACGGTGATTAATAATCCTATTGAACCTTTCAACAAAAGATATGATTTACTCTGCCTTTCTGAAACTAATTTTACATTAAATGCCTTAAATTCGGGTGCAAGTTTTGCTTGGTCAACTACCGAGACAAGTCAGCAAATTGCAATTGTAAATCCTGGAGTATATTCGGTGACTATTGTGGAGCCAATTTTATCTTGTACAACAAAAGATACCATCGAAATTATTAATTTTTGTCAAGATACCCTAATTTGTGAAGATGGGATTGCTCAATTCTCTTTCTATCACCCTGCTATTAATAATTATAAATGGTATTTTGAGGATGGAACTGTTTTAGTGAATTGGAATGTGATACCTATCAATTTAACTGATACTATTATTTCTGTAAGTAAAGGTGGAACTTACTATTTAGACGTTACTCTTGGTCCTGATTCGTTTACTGATAGTGTAGAGTTAACCGTTATCAATAAACCAATTGCTCCATTTGACGAATCCTTGATTACTTTATGTTTAGAAGAGGTAGATTTCACTTTAGATGCATTGAATAGCGGTTTTACTTACATGTGGTCAACATTAGATACGACACAAATTATTTCAATTGATGTGGCAGGAACTTACTCAGTTGAAATCACAGAGCCAATTTTATCGTGTAAAAATACGGATGCAATTACGATTATTTCTGTTTGTGAAACCATTATCACTTTTCCAAATATTTTTTCGCCAAATAACGATGGTTCAAATGATTTGTATGAACTTTTACTTTCAAACGATTTTAAATGGATCGGGGATTTTTCATTCCAAGTTATGAATCGTTGGGGGGAAGTGGTATATGAGGTTTCAAATCAGTTGGTTAAATGGGACGGAACACAAAATGGAACTGAGTTAAGTGAGGGAACCTATTTTTATTCCTACAATTATAAGGATGTTTACACAGAAGAAAAACATGCTGGCCACGGAGTTATTCAATTAGTTAAGTAAAAACAAATTTTAAACAAATGAAAAATACAGCTTTAACAGATGTTCATGTCGCTCTTGGAGCAAAAATGGTTCCTTTTGCAGGATACAATATGCCTGTTCAATATGAAGGAGTAAATGCAGAACACGAAATCGTGCGCAATGGAGTAGGAGTATTCGATGTTTCTCACATGGGTGAATTTTTGTTAAGTGGTCCAAAAGCCTTGGAATTAATTCAAAAAGTAACAACAAATGATGCATCGACATTAACAATTGGTCGTGCTCAATATTCTTGCTTACCTAATGGAAACGGTGGTATTGTAGATGATTTAATTGTTTATAGAATCAAAGAAGAGCAATATTTGTTAGTCGTAAACGCATCTAATATTGAAAAAGATTGGAATTGGATTTCTTCTCATAATGATTTAGGTGTTGAAATGCGTAATTTATCAGATGATTATTCTTTGTTAGCAATTCAAGGACCAAAAGCTGTTGAAGCGATGCAAAGTTTGACTTCGATTAATTTAGCTGAAATAAAGTATTATCATTTTGAAGTGGCTGATTTCGCTGGAATTGAGCATGTAATTATTTCTGCGACAGGGTATACTGGTTCAGGTGGTTTTGAAATTTATTGTAAAAATTCAGAGGTAAAACAAGTTTGGGACAAAGTATTTGAGGCTGGAGCATCATTTGGAATCAAACCAATTGGTTTAGCTGCAAGAGATACTTTGCGTTTAGAAATGGGATTCTGCTTATATGGTAATGATATTGACGACACTACTTCACCTTTAGAGGCAGGTTTAGGATGGATAACAAAATTCACGAAAGATTTTGTTGATTCAGAAAGACTAAAAGCTCAAAAAGAAGCTGGCCTTACACGTAAATTGGTTGCATTTGAAATGATTGATAGAGGGATTCCTCGTCACGATTACCGCGTATTAGATGCTTCAGGAAATGAAATCGGAAAAGTTACCTCTGGAACAATGTCACCTTCCATGAAAATTGCAATTGGAATGGCGTATGTTAAGACAGAATTTGCTTCATTAGATTCTGAAATTTTTATTGAAGTTCGCGAAAAAGGATTAAAAGCAAAAGTAGTTAAATTGCCTTTTTATAAGAAATAAAGATACTTAATAAGTTTAAAATTAATCCTCTTGTCTAGTTTGATAAGAGGATTTTTTTTGGACAAAATCTCGAAAGGAGGGTTCATGGTTTTTTGAAGTTATATGAGCTGACTCGCTATTCTTTCAATTAACATAGAAACTATTCTTTTATTAACTTCCTTTTTATTATCAGTATAAAATTCGAATTCAATTTTTGTAAAGAATGCAACTATTAATCCCATATAAAACTGTTTAACTTGCAAATTTTCCTTTAAAATTTCTGTGATTTTTGCTAGCTTTTTTGTTGAACTAAAATTTTCAAAATCTATTTTAAACTCAAGTAAAGTTTGCTGAAAAACTAGAAGAATCAATTCATTTTGAAATTTAAGAATTGGCCTTAAACTTTCATTTTGAAATTTTTCTAAAGCTAAGGTAATATTTTTATCACTTTCTATTTGCGGTCGTATTGAAGTGATTTTTGAATCTCGACTTTCCATATTAGTAAAACAATAGAAAGTTACTATTTGTTTTGGTGTTTTTTTGATATACTTTTGTAAAATGATTGAAAACAAGATAAAATATAGGTACTTAAATCAAGATGAATTAGAACATTTGGAAGAAGAATTCAAACAATTTTTGATCGTAAATCATGTCTATCATGAAGAATGGGTAAAAATCAATCAAGAGAATTCTGAAAAGGCTTTGGGATTAGTTGCTTTATTTAGTAATCAAGTTTTACAAAGGGTGTACGAAAAATTAAAGTTTTTAGAAGTTAGACAAAAGTCTTTTTGTGACCTTTATAACTTTGATGTAAATGAAATCTCATTAATTAGAATGGAGGCAAAAAATAGTGAATTGCTAGATTTTTCAAGTGTTGAAGGAATTGATGAGGCATTAAAAAATCACTTTTCTGAAATAAATTTTTACCAGAGTCACAAGAAATATCAAACAAATCGTGAATTGGAAATTCATGTTCTTCTTGAAAAGGGTGTATTTCCTTCCACGCAAGAATTTTGGGATTTACTTCAAAAAATTATTGTGTAATTATTTAAGAACTTCTTTTACCTTTAAAAATTATATTGAAAAGCGCAAAAAAGAAGAATTTTAAATCCGTGAAATAAGGATTTTTATGTTTAAGATCTAAATAATTGTTTTCAGAGCTTTTAACACTTTCAAAGTCTGATTTTGAATTCATGGCAACATAAGGCGGAATGCATCCAGGCTTAAATTTTACACGTTTTTTTTGCAATTCTTCAGGTAGTTTGGAAAAATAAAATTCAGAAACAGGTCTAACGCCTACTAATTTCATATCACCTTTTAATACATTAAACAATTGAGGGATTTCATCAATCCAATATTTTCTCAACCATTTCCCCCAAGGAGTTAATCTGAAATCACAATCAATTTTTCCTTTGACATTTAAACCATTTTCGAGCATCGCATATTCTTGTATGAATTCAGAATAAGGATGCATGGTTCTTATTTTATAAACATTAAATAACTTTCCATTTTTTCCAACTCGTTTCATTTTAAAAATTAAGCCATAACTCACTTTCCTTGTTGGAACATAATTTTTTATTTTTCTAACTTTGAAATAGATTAATCCATCGATGGATTCTACTTTCTCAATAGAAAATCCAGTATAAACGAGGCGGCCTAAGACTTCTGCCTTTGATAAAAGCCTATTTTTCCCCTTGTTTATTCCATAATAAATTCCGTTTAATCCCTTTGTCTTTGGTAATACACGATGTATTAAGAAATCTATGGTGAAGAATATTGTTCTTAGAACTGGAATCTTATTTATGAACATTCTACTTTTTCGCGCACTGAATGTTTCAAAATGACCAAGGAAACAGTCACCAACTTCTAATTCTTTATTAACCGTTATTAGGTATTTATTAATGTATCCAACATCATTAATTTTCACATTAGAAATAAATGATTTGTTTTTTTCTTTTTCAAGAAACCTTATAAAATTATTTTTTGAAATTATGTCATTTATTTCTATATCAGTTTTCTTTTCACCTTCTAGGCAAATCGGAACATCATCATAATATGTTGTAAAAACTTTCATCGAAGAAGTAAACAATTCAATTGATTAATTGTTTATCGGCTAATTTTTCACCAAGGGTTTCGTAGTTTATTCCATCAAAATTCCCCGAACTCATCATTAAAAGTACAGAATTTTCTGAAACATTATCTTCAATAAATGAAAGCACTTCCTCCGTTTTTTGAGAAATAATAACCTTATCTCCGAAACATTTCCCCACAAATTCTGGCGATAATTCCTCTAATTTTTTATGTTTCACCACCTCTGGATTGAAATAGACCAAAGCTATATCTGCCTTTTCCATTGAGTTTTCATACAAGGGCAAAAAATTCTTATTCAAGGAAGAAAAGGTGTGCAGTTCCATGCAAGCGATAACTTTTCTTTCTTCATATTGTTCCTTAACGGCCTTTGTTGTTGCTTTCAATTTGGAAGGAGAATGTGCGAAATCTTTAAACATTACAAACTTTTCATTTTCAACTACCTTTTGCAATCGTTTTCCAGCACCTGTGAAATCTTGCATTGCAGATAAAAATTCTTTTTCTAAAATCCCAATCGATTTACAAACTTGCATTGCGCCAACTAAATTTTGTAAGTTGTGTGCTCCAAAGATTCTTAATGGATATTTTTCATTTTCAAAATGTAAGATTGTACCTGTTTCAGATGTTTCATATTCAGGAGTTTGATATGCAATTGAATTTATATTCTCCGAATATTTTTCACCTAAGCTTTTTACAGCTTCATCTTCACAGTTGTAAATTAAGGTTCCGTTTTCGCTTATTTTTTGACAAAAAATATCAAATTGTTCCAAATAATTTTCAAAAGTTGGAAAAACATTAATATGATCCCACGCAATTCCACTTAACAAAGCAACATCGGGGTTATATAAATGAAATTTGGGTCTACGATCGATCGGTGAACTTAAGTATTCATCACCCTCTAAAATCATTATTTTTGCTTCATCGGTAATTTTTACCATGCAATCGTAACCCTCAAGTTGGGCGCCGACCATGTAATCAACATTCAAATTTAACTTTGAAACTGCATGTAAAATCATGGATGTTATCGTCGTTTTTCCATGACTTCCACCAATGACCACGCGCAATTTATTTTTACTTTGTTCGTATAAATATTCTGGATAAGAATAAATTTTTAAGCCCATTTTTTTTGCTTTCAGCAGTTCAGGATTATCTTCTCGAGCATGCATTCCCAAAATAACAGCATCTAGATTTTCATGAATATTTGCTTCATTCCACCCAATTTTTTCGGGTAAAATTCCTTGTTTTTTCAAACGTGAATTCGAAGGTTCAAAAATTTCGTCATCAGAGCCAGTGACATGTTCTCCTTTTCGGCTTAATGCAATTGCTAAATTGTGCATCGCGCTGCCTCCGATTGCAATGAAATGAATATTCATAGTTTAATTCTAGTCTTAAAAAAATCAAATTTAGGAAATAATTTTAGAAAAAAAAAGACTTAGTGTAAAAATTACAAACAATTCAATGCTAATTGTGGAATTTGTGGTTTGAAAGATTGAAAGAATTCGTATTTTTGCACTTCAATATTGGAAAATGGCAGAAACAAAAAATCAAACTAAAAAAATAAAAGAATTAATTGCAGATTTAAATTCTGACTCACCTTCTAAAGTAACTGCGGCTTTAGATTCTTTGCAAGTGTATGGAAATGAGACTGTTATTAAGCCTTTGTTTGAGTTTTTAAAAATCAGTCAAAATGATAAATCTCGTGAAGAGGTGGTTGAATTTTTGTGCAATTTGAAAGATTCCAAAAGTTTGCACCTGGTGATGGATTGTTTGAATGATCAAAGTTTTGAGTCTGTTCGTATTGAGATCATGACAGCTATCTGGAATTGTCCTCTAGATTTTAGTGCTTACTTAGAAGATTTTGTTAAAATTGCAGTGCAAAATGATTTCCTAGAATGCTTGGAAGCACTAACCATTATTGAGAATTTAGATGGTCCATTTTCGGAAAGTTCACTTTTTGAATCGCAATTACATCTGAAAGATTACCATGAAGGAAAATACCCAAAATCGAAAGAAAAAGATCAATTAATTAGTGAAATTGCTATATTCATCAAGGATTTTGACAGAGATGTTGAAGAGTGATTTGGTAATAGTTGGTAGTTAGTAGTTTTTAGTTAGTAGTATTGAGTGATTTCTGAGAGTGATAAATTATAAATGCACTCAAATTTTGATTTGATACTCTGATGTATGGCGATTGAAGGTGAAGTATTTTTCTCCAATTTCATTCAATCCTGTTGGCACTCCTTTTTTTCTTGAAAAATTTAAAACTGTCAGGATTTCAATT
>JBIKSI010000001.1:0-90357 GCA_044348665.1 Crocinitomicaceae bacterium | reverse complement strand
TGAACCGCCACTTTTGGGTAGCTGCTGTTAGTGGCAGTTTTTCTATTTTTCAGTTGTTGTGTAAAAGTCATAAGTTGCTTTTGCAATGTCTGCTATAATTTTTTCATTCGTGTCAAAATCTTCTTTTGATTCACTTACAAATACACTTATGATAAAGTATTCGCCATTAGGTAAAAAAACGATACCAATGTTGTTAACTGCGGCAGTAATTCCTGTTTCTTTGTTTGTCCCTGACCAACCTGTCTTGTGAGCAACAACTGTTCCTTCTGGCAATTGTCCCCTTATACGGTTTTTACCAGTTGTTGTCTCTTTATTTGTTTTCCAAAAAAAATCATAGCTGCTTTTTGAAAGTAGGTTGTTTTTGTTCTCATAAAATAGTTTAAGCGTTTCACTCGCAGCTTTTGGGGTAGTCCAATTCTGAAACATATTTTCCCATTTTGCCTGCATATCTTCTTCGTTGAAAGTAATTTGTATGTCATTTATACCACTTTTCTTAATGTATTCTTCAACCGTTTTAGGTGTTCCGATTAGGCTTATTAACACATCACAAGCAGTATTATCACTATGAGAAACTGAATATTGAATTAGTCTTTCAATAGTAAAAGTTCCACCATTAGGATTTTCGTCTCTAAGTGGGCTCCAAAAATCTTCCGGTAAAAGTTCATCTTTGCTAATCTCAATTTTTTGGTCTAAGGAAAATTTTCCTTTGTCAATTTCAGATAAAACGGCTAAAGCAATATGAAATTTAAATACACTTTGCATAGGGAATCGCCTGTATCCGTTTATTGAAAGCGTGTCTTTACTATTGTTCCCAATTATTGAAACTCCAACTACCGCATTTTTGTCGGATACTATTTGCTCAATTTTATTTCGCAGTAAGGCTGTCTTGTCGGAGGGAGTTTTACAACTTGTAACGAATAATAATAGTAAAACTGCTAATTGAAAAAGTCTATTCATTTTTGTTCTTTTGTTTACTTACGTTCTATCTCTAAAATTGCCACTAACTTACTTATATGTCTCACCTTATGAGACCTATATAACATATTTCGTGTGACTAGGTCTTGTTTTGTGAGACAATATTTTTCAAATGTAATGTTTTTTTACAAATTATCAAATGGTGAAATAATGTTTTGAATGTTCTTTGTGCTGACATGTGTATATATCTCTGTTGTTCTGCTGCTATTGTGTCCTAACAATTCTTGAATGTAACGTAAATCAGTGCCAGCTTCAAGCAGATGCGTAGCGTAACTATGTCTTAACCAGTGCAATGTAACGGGTTTGGTGATTTTACATTTTGCTAAACTTTGTTTCAAAACATTTTGTAAACTCTTTTCAGAATAGCGCTCCCCACTATTTTGTCCTTCAAAAAGCCATGTTTTTGGTTTATACATCAGGTAATATTCACGTAAACTTTCTATCAATTTATTTCCAATTGGAACTATGCGGTCTTTTTTACCTTTCGACTGTCGAACCATAATTAAATTTCTATCTGAATAAATATCTTTCAATGTTAATTTTAACAACTCACTACGACGTAATCCGCACGCATAAATCAAACTCAGCATCATTTTATGTTTCAAATTTTTTGGTGCATTCAATATCGTTTTCACTTCCTCTTTACTCAACACATTAGGCAATCGATGCTCCTGTCGTGGGCGCTCAAGAAGTTCAACAGAAATCGATTTTTTTTCTACCACTCTAAAAAATAATTTAATCGCATTCACCACTTGGTTCTGAAAACTAGCAGAATACTTGTTTTTTAAAATGTATTCGTTGTTGAAACTTTCTACATCTAAATTTGTGATATCCGAAATGTCCTTGTGCGCATAAAACCTTAGAAAAATTGTTAATGCATCCGAATAAGTAGTAAGAGTATTTTCACTGTATCGATTGGCATTGAGGTAGTTCTTGAAACGCATAATTGCTGCCTTTTGATCTTCCACTAAGGCTGGCAAACTGTGAAATGGCTTAGCTACACTTTTTGCTTCATGCTTTTGTTGCAATTGAGAATAATCAATCCAAATTTTACCTCGTAAGACTTGAAATAGTTGACTTTTGATTTTTGATTCAAAAGGTAAAATCCATGCATTTTGTGACTGGCTCCAATGGATCTGTGGAAAATTATCTTTCAAAATTACTTGTATTTCAGGATTTCGCTCAAAATAAAGTGCATATTTTGTTTCCTCCCGATAAAGGACAGATTTGAGTTGTAAACGATTCATTTTTTAGGTTTTGTTATACGAATATACAAAAAAAATGAATAATTACAAAATAACTTGAATGTATTGTTAATGCAAATTAATACTTTTTTGGATATTTATCCCATAATTAAAATAGCTTGTTAGCCACGAATATTAATGCTTATCTGCAAGTTTTCCCGAAGTTTAGTTTTGGCATGGTTTTTATTTCGACAGGCTCAATAACCACAAAAACACATTCCAAAACTGATCAATTATTCTTATTTACGACGGATTATCATCCGTCGTTAAAACATTTGACTCCTCTGGAGTCATGAAGAAAAAATTAATAGGAAAGAATTTAATTAGGAAAAGAAAAGGATAATCATCAATAAATTCTCTATGAGTAAATTATTACTCTCTATAACTCCAAGAATTTTCTCTAGCAAAGCACAAATCCATTGCGTTTTTTACAAGAATGAGTTTATCTTCAAGATGTTCTCCCAATTGCAAACTTTGAAACGCAAAGCCCTAGCCCCGATGGAAACGGCATCCTTTATTGGCAGATTGAGGTTTCAAAATCTGCCAAGGAAGATACAGTGCACAGCGGGATTAGCTCCAAAAAAGAAAAACTTCAATTCTTACGTCTATTGTCTTACGTCTATTGTCTATTGTCTTATGTCTATTGTCTTATGTCTATTGTCTTATGTCTATTGTCTATTGTCTTATGTCTCATTTCAAATATTTCTCAAACCACTGATCTTGCTCCCACAACACATGTAAAATACTTTCTAAAGCAGCATAACCGTGACTTTCCTTCGGTAAAATAACTAATCGCGCTGGATTTCCCATTCCTTTCAAGGCTGCGAAATAACGCTCACTTTGCAAAGTAAATGTCCCTGGATTATTGTCTGCCTCCCCGTGAATTAACAACAAAGGTGTCTTCATTTTATCCGCGGTCATGAATGGCGACATCGTATTGTAAATTTCTGGAACATCCCAATAAGAACGTTCTTCACTTTGGAAACCAAATGGAGTTAAAGTTCTATTGTAGGCTCCACTTCGCGCTACTCCACAAGCAAATAATTTTGAATGTGTCAGTAAATTTGCTGTCATAAATGCTCCGTAAGAATGTCCGCCAACTGCAACTTTTGTGCGGTCGATGTAACCCATTTTGTCCACTGCATCAATCGCTGCTTCTGCGTTAGAAACCAATTGCTCGATAAAACTATCATTCGGTTCGGTTGTTCCTTCTCCTAAAATTGGAAAGGCTGCGTCATCCAGAACGGCGTATCCTCTTGTTACCCAATAAATTGGCGACCCATAAAATGGAAAGGTAAACTCATTTGGATTGGCTGTAACTTGCCCTGCCGCGTTTTTGTCCTTAAATTCTTGTGGATAAGCCCACATAATAAGCGGCAATTTTTCTTTTTTCGTTTTGTCGTAACCTGCTGGTAAATAAAGTGTTCCTGATAATTCAACTCCATCCTTACGCTTGTAAGTTATCAATTCTTTGGTCACGTTTTCAATGCTTTTAAACGGATTTTCGAAATTTGTAAGTTTGAATGGTGCTTTTTTAGACTTGATGTTTCTCAAATAATAATTCGGATATTCATTTTTAGACTCCAATTGCACCAAGACTTCTCCTTTTACAATGTCCATGATGGAAATCAAATTTTCCTTTTTATCCGTATAATTTGATTGATAAATGCGAATTTTCTTGTTTGTCTCTAAATTTAACTTATCAATAAATGGAAATTGACCTTTTTCCGTTAATCCCTCACCAATCAAACAAACTTCATTTTTGATGATGTTTAACACGTAAGTTCCACGTTCAGTTTTTTTGTAGTCAAAACGTCCTGGATCACTGTATTTATCCTCTGAACTTCTGTCGAACAAAATTTTTGGTGCTTGCGCTGGATTGGATGGATTGAAAAGGTAAGTTTTTGTATTTCGTGTGTTCCACCAATCATCCGTAGCAATGGCGATTTGATCTGTTCCCCATTCAATATCTGAAAAACGTTGAATTGTTTTTAAAATCGAAAGGGGTGCTTTGTCAAAAGGTGCGTCCCAAGAAAACAATTCGTCGCGGAATTCAACTTGCTTTTCTGGA
The DNA here is from genome assembly GCA_044348665.1 of Crocinitomicaceae bacterium. GTDB lineage: Bacteria > Bacteroidota > Bacteroidia > Flavobacteriales_D > Crocinitomicaceae > M2408. The sequence continues at coordinate 86,067 of JBIKSI010000001.1, read as the reverse complement.
TCTCCACCATCCAATGCTTCGACATAGTAAAGTGTTGCGTCTTTGTCATCTCTCCAATTCATGGATCTTTTACCAGTTCTTACCGCCATAAATCCTTTAGGTAATACTTCTGAAAGTGCAATATCATTGACTTCTTTAATAGTTTTTCCACGTTGGTCAAAAACAACTTGTTTCATCGGAAAACGGTTGTATTGCACCATGTAAGAAAATGGTTTTTGCAAAGTTGTTACCATCACAAAATGTCCATCGGGTGAAAAACTACAGCTCAAATACAAACCTTTTGCTTTCCAATTATAGGTGCTTCCGTCTAATTTAACTTGTTTTAATTCGGAAGTCATCAAGTTTTCAAAATTTGTTTCGTCAATTTTATTTTTTAATAAATCTTGGTAAGTACGGTTTTGCGCTTTTGATCCACTTTCGGAAACGGAAACGGTTGGTCCAGTTGGTAAAAAACTCGTTGATTGAATTAATGCTGGTCGGTCATTTGGTAACACTTTCACTAAAAGTGACTCACTGTCTTTAAACCAAGTAAGTGGATTTCCTGCATTAGCATTGAGCAAATCTTCACTCATTTTTTTGGCACTTGCTTTATCAATGTCCAACACCCACAATTCAACTCCTTGTTCGGAAGTATGCGTAAATGCAATGAATTTTTCATTTGGCGACCAAGTAATGTTGGCAATTTTTGGATTGGTTGGCAAACCAGCAATTTCTGTCAGCACAGTAGCTTTTAATTTTCTCAATTTCAAGTTGTTGACATAAGTCGTTGTGCTTGAAATATTCGTTTTTGGATTGATTCTCAAACCTCCCAAACGCACTTCATCTTGGGATAAATCTTCCAAGTTTTTGTACATTTTTCGATAGGTAAACAAAATATTTTCATTTTTTGAATCCATCATCACCGAAGGAGTTCGCTCCACATCTACTAATTCTAAAATCTCTTTAGGAGGTTTTTGGTAGGTCAAATTTTCTTGTGCAGAAATACTATTAGCGCATAAAATAATGCTGAATATCAGAGTTAATTTCTTCATGGATTGAGTTTTTATGTAATTGATCAATTCTGAATCAAAAATAGCTTTTTTTTTAGATATTTTGATTGGAATACTTAATTTTTTTATTCTCAAGTATATGAAGAAAAGATGAGCCCAAAGAAAAAAGCCAGAAAACTTAATTCCTTTTCAACCAACGTGGCAACACCAAGGCGCCAATTATTAAGTAGGGGAAATAGGAAATTAAACGCCAAATAATTGCTAAACTTGTTAGCAAAAATAACGATGAACCGAAATCGGACATTAATTCACCAAAAGCGAATTCGGCTACTCCACTAGCTCCTGGCGTTGGACTAATAAGCATAAATAGCCATAAAACAAGTTGTTTTCCGAGGATAAAAAAATGATCGTATAAATTCAAGGAAATAAATGCTGCTAAAATGCAATTGATAACCAAATAGCGAGAGGTCCAAGATAATATGGTTGCAAAAAAACTTTTTAACCAAAAAGATCGTTTTTCGTTCTTAAATTCTTGCGAGGTAATTACGACCTCATCGCCCGTTTGGATGGCTTGTGCTCTGAATTTTTTTAGAAATGGGAGTTTGAAAAGGAAGGACAAAAAGTTTCTTATCAATTTTGGGAAATAAAAAACACTTAGAAAAAGCAACAAACAAACACTTAAAATGATAGCAAATCCAATCCAAAAGATGCTTTCAACGCTTTTCGCATAACTCGCTGAATCAGGGAACAAATCTGAAGGCGAAATAAAAATAAAAATAAGTGGGATCATTAAAACGTAAAACAAATTGTCCATCATGGCAGTAACAACAACGATTGCGGTGGCTTTTCCCAAAGGAATTTTTTCTTTTTTAAGAATAAACATGGCCACTGCCGACCCACCAACAATTCCGGGAGAAACAGCTGAAGCAAATTCCCACAACATAATGACGAAAAAAGAAGATTTCCAGGTTAGTTTGTCTTTGGTGAGAATTTTAATGCGCCACATATAGGCCAAGTCACGACCAATCATGAAAAGTAAGGCTAAGAAAAGAAAGAAAAAAGCTTTTCCTGACCACTGTATTTCCTGTAAAAATTCTGAATTCGTTTTGATACGATAAGCCCCATTTTTTGCTTTTTGAAATTCTTCCGGGAGTGATAAATCTACTTTATTGTTTCCGTTAAAATCTTTCCAGATATGTGTTCCACTTCCATGCTCTGCGTGCACAAAATGTATTTCATTTAAGCTTCTAAACAACATAAATCCTGCAAAAAACAAAGCAAGAAAAACAGCCAACCAGATTTTCCAAGATTTGAATGCTGAATTAAATGTTTGATTATCAGACAAAATGATTATTTTAATGTTTCAAACTCAACTTCCGTTTCCCAATTGGCACGAATTTTAACTTTTTCTTTAAAATGTAAGACTTTTTCTGCTTGAATTTCATCAAAAATTGAACCCTCGTCCCATTTAAAGTTTTTATTTTTGTCAATCACTATTCGAAATGAATATTCTCCTGGTTCAAGCATTTCTTCCTTCGGATAATCGAGCAAAGAATTGATAGTTCGAGTGGAAACAACTTTATCTTTTAGAATAAATTCCACCAAAGCATCTTTTGGTAAATCAAGATCTTTAAAAAGCATGATTCCATATTCTCGTGAACTCTTATTGATCAAATTATAACTTAGCTTTTCACTGGGTTGATTATTCAAAGCTAAAAATCCAAGTGAATTTGGCAGAAAATCGATGCGCACATTTTTGGTAATACTATCAGAGAACGAAAATGCAAATGAATTTTTATTGAATGAAATTTTTGGAAAAAGTTGCACTGAATCACTGTCAAAAACCTGAATCAAAGAAGAATCGTAGGAAATGACCTCATCGGCAAAAAGAAATAATGCCGATTTAGATTTCGAAATATCTTTATTTGCAGGTTGCATTTCACAGAAAAATTTTGAACTAGAACTAGCTAAATATTTAAAATTTAAGGTGTCAGTAGAATTCTCATTTTTACTTAAAAGTGAAAAATCTGTTTCGTTTTTTTTTGGCAAAAGAATCGCAATTGAATCATTTGAATAATATGAAATTGCATTTTGGTCAAGTAATTGATTCTCAAAGTAAAAAGCACTTTTTTGAAGGGGATAATTTGCCCCCAATTTTACCAAAGAAGGATAAAAGAATGATTTAGATTGAATTTTTTGAGGTAAAGGACTTTGAAAAATTAATAATGCATTTGAATCTACCTTGGATTCACTTATTTCCAAAATACTATCTCTAAAACCGGCCTTTTCAGAAAGCTGAAAATTCATGTCTTTGTTTGCGTCTAGAAAAGCAAATACTTTAAATTTCCCTGGTTTTAAGTAATTGATTTGAAATTCACCTAAGTCGTTCGTTTTTGCAAAATAACTAGCTTTTGAGTTTTTAAGTGAATCCTCTGGATTATAAAGTCCAACGAAACAATTTTTAATTCTTTCTCCTGTGTAAGCATCTGCAATTTTTCCGCTATATTTTAAAGTATCAATTTGATTTCCAGTTGAAAAAACATAAAACATCAAGGAGTCATTGCCTTCATTGACATCTTTAATTGCCCCATTTAAACTAATTTGATAGGTGGTATTGGGAAGAAATTCACCTTCTAAATCTAGAATTAGTTTTTTCTTGTCAATTTTTGCGTCAATATTAATCCCCTTGGGAACAATAACAATATTCTCAAGCGGAAGATTTAACTTAATATACTCATCAAATTCAATGGTGATTTTTTTACTTGAAAAATTTACACTTTCATTGGGTGGATTAACTCCATTTTCAACAATTTTTGGTGCATAAGCATCTTTTGGTCCACCAGAAATTGAACCAACTTGCGCGCAGCTACTTAAAATTAGCAGTGCCAAAAATACAATTAGACGATATTTCCCAACGCTGCGCAAAGTTCCTCTAAATATTTTTTATCAATTAAATCAAAATCATTTTCCTTGTCGCTGTCAACATCCAACACGGCAACTATTTCCCCAACTTTTGAAATTGGAACCACAATTTCACTTCTTGAAAGTGAGCTACAAGCAATGTGTCCGGGAAATAAATCAACATCTGGTACCAAAATCGTTTCTTTTTGTTTCCAAGCGGCACCACAAACTCCTTTTCCAAAAGCGATACGTGTACAAGCAAGCGAACCTTGAAATGGTCCTAAAACCAATTCGTCCTTTTTTACCAAATAAAACCCTACCCAAAAAAAGTTAAAGGTTTCTTTTAGTACCGCACTGACATTGGCCAAATTAGCAATTAAATCATCTTCGTGCTCAATTAATGCGAAAATTTGGGGCAAAATTGCCTTGTACTTTTCCTCTTTTGTGCCTTCAATAAGAAATATTTCTTCTGCCATTTATGCGACTTTGTTACAAAGATACAAGATAGAAGGCAAACATCTAAATAATTTAATAAATTCTGCAAAATAGTTTATCCTAAAGGCTTTTTGCTTTCATGAAATTAGTTTTTGAAAAAAGCTTTATATCAATCCTTGACAAATAATATTCGATTCTATTGTTTATAGGAGGAATAAAAGATTTATTTAAATCAATATTTAATCAAAAACCAATTCCTAAACCACCACATTCACAATCCTCTCCGGCACAACAATCATCTTTTTCGGAGCTTTTCCTTCCAAGTATTTTGCTGTGTTTTCATGTGCCAACACCAAGTCTTCAATTTCCTTCATACTCATCGTTCTTGGGAATTCCAAGTTAAAACGAACTTTCCCGTTAAATGAAATCGGATAAGAAAAAGCATCTGAAACCAAATATTCTGGATTGAAAGTTGGGAAAGTAGCATAGGAAATTGTTCCTGCTTCGTGACCTAATTTTACCCACAGTTCTTCTGAAATATGCGGTGCATAAGGTGACAATAAAATCACCAATTGTTCCAAAATATATTTGTTACTGCATTTTTGCTCTGTCAATTCATTCACACATATCATGAAATTCGAAACGCCCGTATTGAATGAAAAACGGTTCAAATCGTCCGTTACTTTCTGAATGGTTTTGTGTAAGGTTTTTAAATTGTCTTTCGAAGGCTCAGCTTGCGAGAACGTTGGATTTCCAGCTTCATCAAAAGCAAACAAACGCCACAACTTTCTCAAAAAGTTCGAAACACCATTGATTCCCTTCGTATCCCAAGGTTTCGATTGCTCCAATGGACCCAAAAACATTTCATACATACGCAAAGTATCAGCACCAAATTTTGATACTAACTCGTCAGGAGTTTGAACGTTAAACTTGGATTTGGACATTTTTTCTACTTCTGAACCGCAAATATAATCTCCATTTTCTTCACAAATGAATTCTGCATTTTTGTATTCTTCTCTCCAGTTTTTAAAAGCTTCGATGTTTAGTTTGTCATTGTCAACCAGTGAAATATCCACATGAGAAGGATAACAATTTAGAGGACCAAAATCAAGAAGTTCAATTTTTGGATTTAATTTTTTAAAAGTTGACTTACATTTTTCTTCAATCGAAATTATTTCCTTTTCAGAATAAAGTTTATTATTTAGCTTTTCAACTATAGATTTTGATATAAAAATATTTGGTAATTTTACTTCATCCTCAGGAGTTTCACTACCAAAAACAAAAAGAGGAGGAACTTTATACACCAAACTACTTCTCCCCAAAATCATTCCTTGGTTAATCATTTTTTGGAAAGGTTCATCAAAAGTGATATAGCCCATATCACACAAGAATTTTGTCCAGAAACGGCTGTACAATAAATGTCCAGTTGCGTGTTCTGCTCCACCGATATACAAATCCACTTGTTTCCAATAGGCAGCTTTTTCTTTGCTTACAAATTCGTCCATGTTGTGTGGATCCATGTATCGCAAAAAGTACCAGGAACTTCCAGCCCAACCCGGCATAGTTGTCGTTTCGTATTCGAATTCTCCTTTGTATTTCCAGTCTTTTGCACGAGCCAAAGGTGGTTCGCCGTCTTCCGTTGGTAAATATTTATCCACTTCTGGTAATTTCAAAGGCAAATCGCTTTCGTCTATTGAATAAGGCTGACCATTTTTGTAATAAATTGGAATTGGTTCACCCCAATAACGTTGTCTGCCAAAAACAGCATCACGCAAACGGTAATTTACCTTTCCTTGTCCAATTCCGGCTTTTTCAATTTCGTCAATCGCTTTCGCAATGGCATCTTTCACGTCTAAACCGTTCAAAAATTCAGAATTGATCAATTTACCACTTTTTTCGCCATAAGCATCCTTTTCAAAATCCCATTCTTGATTGGCTTGCACGACAATTGGTCGTGGTAAGTCAAAATGTTTTGCAAAACGAAAATCTCGTTCGTCATGAGCAGGAACCGCCATTACAGCACCTGTTCCATATCCAGCTAAAACATAATCTCCAATCCAAACAGGAATTTTTTCTCCTGTAAAAGGATGTAAAACATAAGATCCCGTAAATTCTCCTGTGATGTTTTTCACATCAGCTTGTCGTTCACGTTCACTTCTGTTTTTTGCATAAGCGACATAAGCATCAATTTTTGCTTTGTTTTCTGGAGTCGTCAACTGCGCAACCAATTCGTGCTCAGGAGCTAAAGTCACATAACTTACCCCAAAAATGGTATCAGGACGTGTGGTGAAGACTTCAATTTTTAATTCTAAATTCTCAACTCTAAATTCTATTGAACACCCCTTCGATTTTCCAATCCAATTGCGTTGCATGTCTTTAATGGATTCATTCCAGTCTAAACCGTCTAAACCTGTCAATAATCGTTCAGCATAAGCGGTAATTCGCATGCTCCACTGCTGCATTTTTTTGCGTTCAACAGGATGACCACCACGTTCAGAAACACCGTTTACAATTTCGTCATTCGCCAAAACTGTTCCCAAGGCTGGACACCAGTTTACCCAGGTATTATCTAAGTAAGCCAATCTGAAATGCATCAAAATGCCTCGCTTTTTTGTTTCTTCAAAATTTGCCCATTCATCAGCTGTAAAAGGATCGATATTTACTTCGATTCCTCCAGTCAATGGACTTTCAGAATTTCCATTAAATCCAGCAGTTTCAAAAAGATGAATTAAGGTTTCAATTTTTTCAGCCTTATTGCTTTTTGGATTGTACCATGAATGAAACAATTGAATAAAAATCCATTGTGTCCATTTGTAATATTCTGGACTTGAAGTTCTTACTTCACGAGACCAATCAAAGGAAAAACCAATTTGATCCAATTGATCGCGGTAACGCAAAATGTTTTCTTGTGTTGTTTTATCTGGATGTTGACCAGTTTGAATGGCATATTGTTCTGCTGGCAAACCAAAGGAATCGTAACCCATTGGATGCAAGACATTAAATCCTTGCAAACGTTTGTATCTCGCATAAATATCCGAAGCAATGTAGCCTAATGGATGTCCCACATGCAAACCAGCACCAGAAGGATAAGGAAACATATCTAAAGCGTAAAACTTAGGTTTTGTGCTGCTATTTTCAGCTTTAAACGTTTGATTTTCAGCCCAATGTTTGCGCCATTTTTGTTCGATCTCGATGTGATTGTATTCCATTGCGTGGGATTTATTTCTAAAAACGAGCAAAGATAACATAAAAATAAATTATCTTAGTCGCTGAAATGAAACACAAGGTACTTTTTGCTCAAAAATTTATTCTATTTCTTTGCATTATTTTATTGCAAAAATCAAATTTATTTGGTCAAAATCAGAATGAAAAAAAATTAATAAAAGAATACAAGCAAGAAGAAAATCCAGAAAAACGCTTTTGGAAATTGTATAAATTGGCTAAGTTTTACCAACAAAACAATATTGAGAGGGCAGACTCAATAAGTAAGTCTTTGGTAACCTTGAGTTACAGTTCAAGTGATTCGGCACGTTATCTTTCTCAAGTTTTTGAGGCAGAAATCGATTTGGCGAACGGCGACAAAGATACTTATTTCTCCAAGGTTCTTGATCTACAATCTTTTTTAAGTCAACTTCCTAGTCAAGACATAAAATTAGACATTTACCAGCGCTTGGGCGATTATCATTTGTATCATCGGGAATTAAGTTCAGCTCAAAAGTACTTGAAAGATGCCATCAAATTGTCAAAAAGGTTGCGGAATAATAAAGAAATTTCAAAAACATTTTGCATGATTTCTCAAGCGTATATGTTTGAAAATCAGAAAGATTCAGCGAATTATTTCTCCATTGAAGCCATTCAGTTTGCGCGTCGTTCTGCCAATAAGAAAGTTTTATCTCAAGCCTTTAATAATCAAGCTACTATTTACAATTATTTTGGTCAAATTGAATTGAGTGTTTCGAAAAACTACTTGGCTTTACAACTTGCCACTGAAGAAGGAGATTATTCCAGAATGGCAAAATACTCGGTAGATATTGGTGAAGCACAATTATCCATTCAAAATTTCAAGGAAGCAGAATTATACTTTTTGAATGCCATAGAAAATGCCTCAAAAATTAAAGATAAAAGAACAGTTGCACTTTCTCAAATTAACCTTGGAATTGTTTACAAAAATAAAAAAGATTACAGCAAAGCACTTGATTATCAACGAAAAGCTTTAAAATTGTTGCAACCATACAACGATAATGATGGATTGGGAAATGCACACAATACCATTGGTGATATTTTCAGAGAATTGAAAGATTTTCCTAAGGCATTAAGTAATTATAACAAGGCTTTGGTTTACTTTGAGTCGAGCTCGAATCAAGAAAAAATTGCCACGGTTTACCACAATGTCGGATACGTTTTTGAGAAACAAGGAAAATACGACAATGCCTTGAATTATTTGAATCGTTCCGTACAAATTCGCTCTCAGTTTGGTTACAAAGGTTCTGTGTATCCTACTTATCAGACGATTTCGAATGTTTATTTTAAAACGGGAAATCAAGTACTTGCCTACAAATATTTGAAAATGTATGCAGATTATTCAGACAGTGCGAAAACATTGGAGTCGAGTGCAAAAATCGCCGAATTGAGTGAGTTGTATCGTTCCGAACAAAGGGAGCGTGAAAATATTATGAAATCCGATTCCATTGAACGTCAGCGACAAAAAATTGCATTAAATACCTCGCTTTTAGAAAATGCCGAGCTGAAAACAAACTTGCAAACCTACATTATTTTTGGTTTTGTCATTTTAATGCTTTTAGCAGGAATCATAGGTTTTTACCGCTGGGATCAAACAAAAATAAAACAGCAACAGCAGCAAGCGGAGATGAATCAAACCTTATTGCGAGCTCAAATGAATCCGCATTTCGTTTTTAATGCCATGTCTGTAATTCAAAGTTACATTTACGACAATGACACGAAAAACTCAGCAAAATTTTTGGTCAATTTCTCCAAATTGATGCGTTTAATTTTGGAAAATTCATCCAAGGAATCAATTCCAATTCGAACAGAATTTGAAATTTTAGATAAGTACTTGAATATTCAAAAAATGCGTTTCGAAGATCGATTTGAATATGACATAAAAATTGACGAGCAATTGTACGAAGAAGAAGCGATTATTCCTCCAATGATTACACAACCTTTCATTGAAAATGCTATTGAACACGGAAGATTACATTTGAAAGAGGATGGGTTTATTCATATTCATTTTTTCAAAAACCAAAATATGTTAAACATTACGGTGGAAGACAATGGAATTGGAAGAAAAGGTTCTGAATTGAATAAAAAAAGTAAGGAACACAAAAGTATGGCGATGAAAATTACTAAAGATCGAATTGATAATTTGAATAAAAAGTACCGTTCAGATGGTTTTATGCAAATTGAAGATTACGATAAAGTAGAAGAAACTGGAACAAAAGTTTTAATTTCCATTCCATATCGTGTTGAAAATCAAATTTAATTACTAATTTTACATTACGAATTCACGAAAAGGATTAGTTTGATTTGTCAGACTTAAATTTAAAATATTAACTACTAAAGATTATTATTCATGAAAGCTGTAATAATTGATGATGAGAAAAGAACTAGGGAATTAATTGCAAAATTGATTGAATCTTTTGAACTTGGAATTGAAACTTTTCCTATTGGGGAGAATGTTACTTCAGGTCTAAAAGCAATTGAAGAAATCAAACCAGATATAGTTTTTTTAGACATTCAAATGCCTGATGGTACAGGTTTTGATTTATTGAAAATGATTCCACAAAAAACGTTTGAGGTTATTTTTATTACTGCCCATGAAGAATTCGCCATCAAAGCAATTAAATTTAGCGCTTTAGATTACATTTTAAAACCAATTGATCCAGAGGAATTAAAAAAGTCCATTGAAAAAGCAATAGAAAGTATTGATCATAAGCGCGAAGATTCTCAATTTGAAGCTTTACAACAAAACATTCAACCATCTCAAAAAAGAAGATTGGTGTTGAAAACACAAGAAAGTGTGCATGTAGTTGATTTAGATAAAATTATTCGTTGTGAATCTGACAGAAATTATACGTCGTTTTATTTAGTCGACCACAAAAAAATATTGGTATCTAAAACCCTAAAAGACTATGAAACCCTTTTGACAGGTCACAACTTTTTACGCGTTCAACAATCCCACTTAGTAAATTTAGATTATGTAGATCGCTATGATAAAGCGCACGGTGGAACAGTAATAATGAAAGATGGTTCTGAAGTTCCTATTTCTCCCGCAAAACGCGATATTTTCTTCAAGATTTTGGAGAATATGTAATAACAAGATTTAAGAATTTTCACTTCAAAATTTCTATTTTTAAATTTGAAAGTAACTTTCTGTCTTCATTCAAAGAGGAAGTATTCGTGCTTTTTCCCATAATTTTTTGCACATTTGCGATTTACATAAAGAATTTTACTAATTTGGCACTATAATGATAGCAAAAGATTTAATTACAGACGAAATTCCTCCTTTGAAACACACGGATTCTGGTGAAACAGCCTTGCGTTGGATGGATGAATTTAAGGTTTCGCATTTGCCAGTTTTAAAAAACGACAATTTCGTTGGTTTAATTTCTGAAACAGATATACTTGACAGACAAGATTTAACTCAAAGTTTAGATGTACTTTTTGATCACCTTCCACGTCCTTATGTCAAAGAAGGCGCACATATTTATGAAGTGTTATTTAAAGTTGCTGAACACAAAATTTCTGTCATTCCCATCTTAAGTGAAGATGAAAAGTATCTAGGGTGCACAAGCATTCACCAATTAATTCAGTTGATTGCAAATACAGGAAGTATTAAAGAACAAGGCGGAATAATTGTCTTGGAAGTAAATCAAAACAACTATTCTTTGGCTCAGATTGCACAAATTGTAGAAAGTAATAACGCCCGAATTTTGAGTTCTTACATCATGTCTTCTCCTGATTCAACAAAATTGGAGGTCACGCTAAAAATCAATCAAATTGAATTGGATCGTATCATTAGAACTTTTGAGAGGTATGATTATACAATCAGCGCCTCTTTTCAGAAAAGTGCTTTTGATGATGATTTGCAATTGAGGTACGACGCACTTTTAAATTTTCTTAAATTTTAAGGCTTTAAGTCTTATAAATCAGGATTTCATCTATTCACCATGAACATAGCTATTTACGGTAGAAAAATCACCAAACAGAATTCAAAATATTTTGAAAATGTGTTACAATTAATTTCAAAATTTGGTTGGAATGCAGTCTTAGAAACAGATTTGAAAGAGCAATTGGTGCGTAAGGTGGGTGTTGGTTCAAACTGTAAAACTTTTGCCAATCATACAGATTTTTTAAGTGGAATTGATTTGGCAATCAGTGTGGGTGGCGATGGAACATTTATTCAAACGGTTAAATACATTCGAAACAGCGGTGTTCCAGTAACAGGCGTAAATATGGGTCGTTTGGGCTTTTTGGCAAATGTGAATCCAGAAGAATTGGAAAGAACTTTAGACATGGTCAAAAATAAACAGTTTGAGTATCAAAAAAGGTCTTTGTTGCGCGTAAATACGGCTGATAACATTTTTGGCGATGATAATATTGCACTTAATGAGGTAACCTTACACAAAAAAGATACTTCCTCAATGATTACCGTGCACGCAAGTTTAGGTGATTTATATTTAAATTCTTATTGGGCAGATGGGCTAATCATTGCTACACCAACAGGTTCAACAGCTTATAGTTTATCTTGTGGAGGTCCAATTGTAACACCGGGATGCCAAGTTCATATCATAAATCCAATTGCACCACATAATTTAAGTGTTCGTCCGATGGTTGTACCAGATCATTTTCCAATCAAATTAACCGTAGAAGGGCGCGAACGAAAATACCTCTTGAGTTTAGATTCCATTTCGAAAAGTATTTCACAAGACGAAGAAGTTAGTATCACCAAAGCAGAATTTTTAATCAATGTCGTGAAATTTGAAGACAACAATTTCTTAGATACCATTCGAAATAAAATGTCTTGGGGTGTTGATAAGAGGAATTAGGAGAAACACTTCTCGATTAATTTTTCAATATCTAAATACAAATTTTTCTACTTTTTAAATTAATTATCTATCTTTGGGTTTAACTTAACAAAAGAATAAATAAGAAGCGAGATTTTTGTTGAAATTTTAGTTTTGGCATCAAAATTGTTTTTTCTTTATTCTTGAAATTTAATTTATTCACTATGAAAAAAATATTTACGCTTACTATTGTCCTACTTTTTATTGCTAACTTTTCGTTTGCTGTACAAATCGATGAAATTAAAGCAAAACAAGTAGGAAAAGCTTTTTTAATGAACAAAACCAAATGTCCTTTAGGGGCAAATGAGTTGAATCTGAACTTGATTTCAAAAGTACATCACAATTCCACTTCCTATTATTATGTATTTAATGTAAATGCACTTGGTTTTGTCATCGTTGCTGCTGACGATCAAGTTAGTCCTGTTTTGGGATATTCCTATGAAGGAGTTTTTGACCCAAATGCCATTTCTCAAAGTACACAAAAATGGCTTGAAGAATATAAAAATCAAATTAGATACGTTATTGAAAACAACATTCCTGCAACAGAGGAGATAAAAATTCAATGGACAAATTTAAAAAGTGAAACAAATTCTAATTATGAACTTAAGGTTTCAGTTGCACCTTTATTATTGACAAAATGGAACCAAAGTCCCTACGTAAATGCACAATGTCCTAGTTCATCCGTAACAGGATGTGTTGCTACAGGGATGGCTCAAATTATGAAGTATTGGAATTATCCTGCGCAAGGGGCTGGTTTTCATTCTTATAATCATGATAATTATGGAACATTATCCGTAAACTTTGGAAGTACCACTTACGATTGGGCTTCTATGCCAAACAATGTGAATAGCTCAAATTCAGCGGTTGCAACTTTAATGTATCATTGTGGTGTCAGTGTTGACATGGATTACAGTCCACAAAGTAGTGGTGCTTATGTAATTGAAAATAGTCCTACGCCTCAAGCTTGTTCAGAATATGCATTGAAAACCTATTTCGGATACAAAACCACTTTGGATGGAGTGCAACGTATAAATTACACGCAAACAAATTGGATGAATTTGGTAAAAGCTGAACTAAATGCTAGTCGTCCAATTTTATATGCTGGTTTTGGATCTGGCGGTGGACACTGTTTCGTTGCCGATGGTTATGACGACAATGATTTTATTCACATGAACTGGGGTTGGGGAGGTGCTTACGATGGTTATTTTCAAATTAATGCTTTAAATCCTGCTGGGTTGGGAACTGGAGGTGGAAGTGGTGGATTTAATACCGGACATCAAGCGGTAATTGGAATTGAACCACCTGCAACTGTGCCAACATATGCAATGGCTCTTTACAATTACGTAACACCATCAGCGACTAGCATCTATTATGGACAAAGTTTTGATGTAAGTACAAATATTGTAAACAATAGCAATACAAATTTTAGTGGTGATTATACGGCTGCTGTTTTTGACGCACAATTTAATTTTGTAGAATACATTCAAACAATTAGTAGCCAAAATTTAGCTATCGGAAATCACCATACTAACGAACTAGTTTTTTCAAGCACAGGAATGTTGAGCATGCTACCGGGAACTTATTACATTGGAATTTTTTACCGACCAAATGGCGAAAATTGGATGGAAATTGAAAACAATGGAGCCTACACAAACTACGTTCAAATTAATGTTAATAACCCAAATGATCTGGAATTGTATTCTGAAATTGCCGTTTCACCTGGATTAAGTTTAACGCAAGGACAAGGAGCTTCTGTGACAGTAAACGTGATTAATGATGGAGCTCAAGATTTTATTGGGGAATACAGTGTTGACTTGTTTCAATTGGATGGAACCTTTGCTCAAACTATCAACGTAGTGAATGAAAACTCGGGTTTACAGCCTACTTTCACTTATCAGGCTCCATTTTTGAACTTTAGTACTAGTTCGATTTCCGTTGAACCAGGAACTTATTTGATGGCTGTAATGCACAATGAAAACAACACAGGCTGGGAATTATCTGGATCAAGTTATTTCCAAAATCCAATTAAAGTTAACGTTTCAGCACCAGGAATAATTGCAGATATGTATGAAGTAAATAATACCTACTCCCAAGCATATAATTTACAAGCAACTTTTTCAAACAATAGTGCAAACGTCACGACAGATGGCACAAATATTCATGTTGAAACAGACATTGATTATTTTAAAATTGTACTTGAACCGGGTTACGATTATACCTTAAATCCTAGAATTCACGATTCCTACAACGCTGGAAATGGAAATTCTTATTCAGTAGATGCATTATTTTCGTATTCTAATGATGGAATAAATTGGTCAGACGTCTATGATGATGTTTTACCTTCCACTTTGAATGTCGGACCGTCTACCGTTTATTTTAAAATTGCTCCTTATTTTGCTGGTGAAACAGGAACTTATTTGTTTGATTTAGGAATTACAAGAACTTCATTTACTGGAATAAACGAGGCAGAGCTAAGTAACAAAATTCAAATTTTCCCAAATCCAGCGAAAGATAAAATCAATGTGAATTTCGAAGAATTTGAAGCTGAAATAAGCAGTATTACTTTTGCTACCATTCAAGGAGAATTGATTCAAGCTTTTGATGCATCAGCAAACTTTGACAAGAAATTATGTTTTCCCTTAAATGATGTTGCAGGTGGAATTTACTTACTTCAAGTTTACACAGAAAAAGGTATTTTAACTAAGAAAATAATTGTTTCAAGATGAGAATTCTGTTTTTTAGTTCCTTGATTTTCGCCCTAAGTGCATGTAAAAGTGGACATTTATTCAAGAAAAAAGAACTTTACACACCGCAATATGTTGCTGGACCACAAGCCTTAATCTACAAGACAAAAAAAGATTATAGCAATTTTGTGCCCGTTTTTCTTTCAGATGATAAATCGGAAATCATTTCTTATCCAATGCCAAGTGATTTATACGTCGATGGTAAATTAGCCTTACCAAGTAAACTAAAAAAAGACTACTTGCTTGACAACAAAGGAATTGGCAGAAATGTAGCATTTTTAAATTTGACTTATCAAGAATACGCAGCCTTAAAAATGGTTCCAAGTTTGAAAGAATTATACGAACTCATTCAAGACAAAGACCCGCTAATTGAATTGTGTGATTGTGGTAACAGAACTAAATTAACTGATCCAGAAAAGCAGTTAAATTTATTGATTTCAAAAGATGAGTTAACTAAGCGATGTAAAATAGTTAAATTGGATTAAGAATAAATTCTAATTCCTTTACTAACTTTGCAAAAAAAATAAAATGGCGGAAGTAGGAATAATAATGGGAAGTAAATCTGATTTACCAATCATGCAGGAAGCTGCAAACATATTAGATTTTTTTAATGTGTCTTATGAAATAAATGTTGTTTCAGCACATAGAACTCCAGAATTGATGTTAGAATATGCTCAGAATGCGCATAAAAGAGGAATAAAAGTAATTATTGCTGGAGCAGGAGGAGCAGCACATTTACCAGGAATGACAGCCTCCTTAACTCCACTTCCCGTAATTGGTGTGCCAATCAAATCATCAAATTCAATTGATGGTTGGGATAGTATTTTGTCAATTTTACAAATGCCAAACGGGATTCCTGTTGCCACAGTTGCTTTAAATGGTGCAAAAAATGCAGGAATTTTAGCTGCCAAAATTTTAGCCTCTTCTAATCCTGACTTGCTTCAAAAAATGCTAGATTATGCAGAGCAATTGAAAAATGAGGTATTGGAAAGTGGAAAAAGTTTGTAAAATTTTATTTTAAATTTAGCACATTCCGCTTCATTCCCTTTAATTTGCTGCGTTTGATAGGACTATTTTTAGCTAAAATTTTAAATTTTTCCTCTTCTAATTCCTGCCAATCTGCCAATGATAAATTTATTAGTTCAGCATTGAGTTTAAACTCTTCCATGTGATTTGGTTTCGAAAAACGATTCCAAGGGCAAACATCTTGACAAATATCGCAACCAAAAGCCCACGAGTTGAGTTTGTTCTCAAATTCTTTTGGAATTATTTCATCCTTCAATTCGATGGTCAAATAGGAAATACATTTTGAGCCATCAACGATATAGGCGGTGTCTAAAGCTCCAGTTGGACAAGCATCCATGCATCTTGTGCACGTTCCACAATAATCTTTTATTGGACCGTCCGCTTCCAATTCTAAATCCAAAATTAGTTCCGCTATAAAAAAGAAAGAACCATTTTTTGGATGAATTAAATTGCCATTTTTTCCGACCCAACCCAAACCACTCTTTTTTGCCCAAACTTTATCCATCACGGGAGCAGAATCAACAAAAGATCGACCATTCACTTCTCCTATTTCTTCTTGGATTTTTTCCAAAAAAATGCGAAGTTTCGCTTTTATCACCTCATGATAATCATCTCCGTAGGCATATTTTGAGATTTTAGGTTTATCAGCATCCTGAAATTCATTTGGATAATAATTCAGCAACAAAGAAACAACAGATTTAGAGCCTTCAACAAGCAAGCGAGTATCCAGTCTTTTGTCAAAATGATTTTCCATGTAAGACATTTTTCCATGAAAGCCATTTTTTAACCAATCTTCAAGTCTTGGAGCTTCTTCTTCTAAAAATCCACTTGTTGAGATTCCGCAAAATTGAAAGCCTAATTCACTTGCAATTTTTTTTATGAGAATGCTGTTTTTTTGCTTTGCAGACATTTTAAAACTCAAAAAGGATTACTTAAAGTCTTAAAAATGTTCTTTTTAAACAAGGCAACGCCAGGAAAGTGGAAAGAGAAAAACAATTCGTTTGAATTAAGTGAATCTAATTGAAAATTAAATTTGGTTTTTTCATGTATCCAAGAAGCTTTATTCTCTTTACTAATACCAAGTTTCGGAGCATGTTCAGATGAATGAAGCAGCAGGAAATTTGGCTTTTGATTTATTTTTAAAGGGGGTGAAGTAAGGATGTAAAAACGATTATTTTCCTTCCTCATAATTCCTTTTGCAAATAATTTTGAAATAAATTCTTTTTGAAAACTATTCATGGAAAGTAAAACGGAATAACCCATAATTGTAACTTCTTTCTCCTTTTTCACCTCAGTAGCGTTAAAATCATCATCAAATTCAGTTTCTATGTAAGTTTCTTTAATTGTTTGTTGCCCACCTTCCTGAAGCGTTAGATCTCCTTCCCAAGCTCTTAAAAAATCATAAATCGGGAAACTAATTCTTTTTCCTAGTTTAGCTGCCAATTTTACGAGCGGGTCGTTTGGATTATTTCTTAATTTTGAAACATTAAAATGCATGCTTAAAAAACGATCGGTTGTTGGGTTTCGAACCAAGGCTAATCCACTATCTTTCACGGCGATATTATATTCCTCTTTTCCTTTTACATAGGATTTTATATGAAAGTTAATGGAATCGCAGTCAAAAGAAAGGAGTGCATTTTGAACCCCAAATTCTCTTATTTTTTTCCAATTAGAATAAACACTTACACTTTCATTAGAAAATTGTTTTTGAGCTAAAAAATCCTTCCACAAGGGATGCACATCCTTCTTTTTCGAATAGATGACGTGATACATCCTTTTTGGCAATTGTTTACCGTGATAGATAAACATCCAATTTTTACCATAAGTCATGTAAATATTTTCGTTCGGTATTTTTTTTACCTTTTGACCGCCAACTAAAGTATCACTTAAAACCAATTCTTGCTTGATACGATTCATACCCGAAATGATTTTACTACTATCATTTAAGGTAACAAGTGAACCCCATTCACCATTTTCATTGGCGAAAAAATAGACAGGTTTTTGCAAATCTAATCCATAACTTTTACCTTGTGCTAAAATAAATTCATAAGTCAAAAAGTCTCTAAATGGCAATTTATTATAGTATAAAAAGGAATTGGTTTCACGTGCAATGTCCAAGATATACATTTTGCCAATAAAATCTCCTACAGGAAGTCGATCCACAATTTCAGGTTCTTCTACAACACCATTCAAAAAAGGTCGAAAATAGAAATAACCTGCAATTAAAGAAATCAATAAAACAATAAAAAGACCTTTTCTCGCTAACATAAACTTTTTACCTTACTTTGCAGACTAAGTTTGAATTTATTTTGATAATACGTAAACAGAATTAACTAGATCCAACAAATATTTTCCTGAGTTTTCAAAATCACCTTCAAATTTGTAGGTTAAATTAAAGCTGGTTTTTTCTTTAGTTGTCTTTGAGGATGTTAATTCAATTAGACCTGTTTTTCCACGCATTGCATCCAATATTTCATTTTGATTGGTATTGAAAATAGCTCTAGGTAATTTGTCTAAAGCTTTACCCCAATCAAAATATGCATACATAAATTTACTCTTTTTAGCAGCTTTAGCTTTGGCACCTTTTAAGGCTTTTGATCCATATCCATTGCTATGGTTTTTAGCCAAATCTTCGTCATTGGTAAAAATCAATAATTTATTGTTATTAATTACATACATTGGAACAGAATTAAAAATAGCGTCCTCAATAATCCAGTAAGAACCCATATTTTTGAAACGGGAGGTCATTCTACCAAAATGTTTTAAAACCTTCTCAGGAACATCATTTCGTTTTGTGGTAAACCCCATGGTGAAAATTGGCATTTCTTCTACTCCCTCAATTTCTTTTTCGCCATATTCAAATGTTTCTTCATCATAGAAAAACTCAATTTTTTTTGTTTTAACTTGTTTAATTCCATTAAAACTTCCAAACATACTTCCTTGATACGTATCAAAAAGTGCATCTGTATCAACGAATTCATTGATTAATTCCGCCATCAATACATTACTAGAAATACGAGGATCTTTTTCTTGACTTAAAATTGGAATGATTATGTCGTAAGCTTGGTTGTACCCTTCCTTTAAGTTGATGTTGTAGGTGAAAAATCCAGTTGCATCTTGATGAATGTAGCTGAGTACATTTTTGTCAAATTTTGTCCCATTTAATTTTTCATAAATTGCACCCAATGCTTCTCCATAATTTGCCTCAAAAAGTATGTCGACAGAATTCTCATTTAGGACAATATCACCCAGCATGACATTTCCAGTATAAAGTTTCTTCAAATCGGTGTATAATTCAGGAAAAATTGATTGGAAGTACCACAATCCTTTTGCAGAATTTAGATTTCTTGAGTTATCTAAGTAAAAAATTCCGTCAGAATTATGCAATAGTTGATTGGCAAACTTTGTATCTTGATTTTTTAAATGGACATTTTGAACATATATTTCGTTCATGATAACTGTAAAATACTTGAATTGCAATTCATTAGTAATGCTATCTCGCATTTCCCAGTAATTTTTGTTCATTAAATCAAATTCATCCAATATTTCTGGATCGATGGAGTCACCCACTTCTTCCTCAAAAATTTGTTCTTCTTGAAAAACCTCTTCATCTTCTTCCTCAATTTCAATGTTTTCCTCGTCGAAAGCATTGTCTTGACCATCGTAAAAATAACCAAAACCTCTTGCCATCCAGATTGAATCTGTGATGACCGAAATTTTTTCATAAGTTGGATCAACTCTCAAAACCATTCCAACATTTCCTTTAATAATCAGATGATTGAAGTAACTTGAATAAAGTTCAATTCCTTCCACCTTGGTTTCTTTTCGGTCAAAATCATCAAAAACACTAAATAATTTTTTCTTATCGCTTATTCCAAAGGAAAAACCTGCTACTTCAAAATTTTCATTCTGCCCATAAAAAACATTTAATTTTTGATCGAAATCTATTCCAGAATCTTTTAAATTTTTTCCACTTGTAGAACCATCAAATAACTCTGATTGCACCTCAGTCATAAACTCATATTGAACAAGTTCATCCATCGACACTTTTTTCAATAAGGAAATATTGTTGATACTAAAAACTGTAACAGCGTCTTTTGGTACAAAATCCTCAGATAATTGTGCATTAAGAAGCGAAGTAGTAAAAAGTAGAATTAATAAATTTATTTTTTTCATGTTAAGTTGTGACAATATTATTTGCAAGATACAAAAATAATTGAATTTATTTTAGACTTTTTAAGAAATAATAAAAACTATCCAATTACTTATGAACAATAAGTAAACTTGAAATTTAAGGTTTTTTTGTATTCGTTAGGTAGATTGTATTTTCCAAAATTTGTAAATCTTGCAACAAGGCATAGGGATTCGTTTTAATCATACATGCAGTGCCGTTTTTAGAAATGATTGCCTTTGGATTTTCGCATTTATCGATTAATCTATCAAAACGCGTAACTGAAGTATATTTCCCTGTTTTTAATGCATCTGAGTCTTCTTTTTTTAGCTTTTGGACGGTTTCAGTAGTTAAACTAGGAACAGAACGGATTAATTTGTTTACATCCCAAGCCAACCAAACGTGGTTTATTTCTTTAAATTCCTGCTTTTTATCTTTTTCTATGGCGATTTCACGAATGGCTTGCTGTAAAGCTGTAACATTTTTAAAGTCGCACTGAAAACGCAAAATAAAATTTGTAAAATCTGTTTCAACCTTTACATTTGAAATTCCTTCTTTATTACTTAATTTCGTTTTGTATTCACTGATTATTTCTTTGATTTCATCAATAGATGGAACCTTTTTTCCATCCAAACTATCCAAAGCCAAAATGGAATTAACCTTCATTTTACTATCGCTCAGGTTTACAACGTATTTAAAGGTTCCGCTTCCATCTGAATTAATAGTAATATCGTCATTGATCTCAATACATGAAACAAGAGATAAGATTAAAAATAGGAATAATAGAATTTTTTTCATTGCTACAAAATTAACAAAAATCTTTAGTCAAAAATGATACCATAAAGAATCACTTATTCTCAAATTCCTCCACCCAACTAAAATTTTCGCGGTAAATATTGTCTTTCTGCTCAAGCACATGCTGTAAAAATGCACTAGCAACAGGACTTAACTGTTTGTTTTTTAACCAAATCAATCTCCAAGTAGAACGCACACGCATTTGAACATCGGGAACAATTTCCAACTCCTTTTGGATTAGTTCATTTTTGATGCTCAATAGTGATAACATGGAATAACCTAAACCGGCGATCACCGCTTGCTTTACGGCCTCGTTAGAAGTCAATTCCATTTTTATTTTTGGAGAATAATTGATGGATTCAAAATGCCTTTGCATCACCAACCGTGTTCCAGACCCTTCTTCTCTGTAAATTAAAGGATATTCTTTACTTGATTTTGAGTCGAAATTCTTAATTAATTTACTTTTAGGTCCAATAAGATAGAGTGGATTTTTCATCAAAATTAATTCATGAAACTGCTCCTCATTCGGTAAAACGGAAACTAATGCAAAATCAATTTCATGGTTCATGATATCTGCTATTACTTGCTTTCTATTTGAAACATCTAGTTTTAAATCCACCTGCTTATTTTTATCTAAAAAGTTTTTCAAATAAAAAGGCATGATGTATTTTCCAGTTGAAACGGTTGATATTTTTAGCTTACCTGAGAGAATTCCATTTAATGACTCAATGCCATATTTAAAATCTTCCACTTTACTTAATATGTCTTTGGCTTGAGCATAAAAAGAGCGACCAAAATCGGTGATTACAACCTTCTTTCCAAGAATTTCAATCATGGGAAGCTCAAAGTTTGCTTGCAACTTTTTTAATTGTATTGAAATTGCTGGTTGGGTCAGATCGAGTTCAATCGATGCCTTTGTAATACTCGCATGTTCTACTACCGAACAAAACAATTGTAATTGCCGAAGACTAAAATCCATAACTATTTATTATAATAAACATTACAAATATAAATTATTTTTAATGAATTGATGCTGTATTTTTGTAAAACACGTTAAAAATAAACAGTCATGAGAAATTTATTCCACTCCAAAAAAATGAGCATCTTAATTATAACTTGCTTATTAGTAGCAATTTTCGCGTTGGTTGCAGTTGTATTTTATGATGAAATCCAATTAAAAATATTACCATTTTTTTTAGATTATGCAGCGCATCACTATTTCATTTTGGCCTTCATTGTTATCATGGTAATCATGCTAATTATCAGAGTAAGTTTAAAGAAAAAAGAGCAAAAAATTATAGTGAATTCTCTAGACAATGAAAATCCATTTCTTTATCTAAGTAGTTCGATACATAACAGAGAAATAGAAAAAATAGTGTTTTCAGAGTTAGATGTTTTAGAGGATAATGAGGCGAAAAACAGACGTATGAAGGAAATTCTTTTATCACTAAGACTTGGGGTTTTGTTTAGGAAAAAAGTAACCATCTTTTTCAAGGATTTTAGAAGGCACTTAAAAATTAGCGATTTGATAATTAAGAAAAAAGAAGATAAAATCCTATTGAAAGGAGGAGGTTTTATTCCAATCAAAAGTATTTACAAAATTGAGATATCAAAATGATTTACCTCATCAAAAATTAGTTATTCATTATAAAAATTGAAATATGAAAAAATTAGTAATCATTCAAGTAGTAATAGGTTTAGTGATTTTTAGCAGTTGCACAATAATCAGACCAGGGCAAGTAGGTGTAAAACAAAAACTTGGTAAATTGTCACCAAAAAGTTACACACAGGGTCCAATTTGGTACAATCCATTTACAACAAAAATTATTAAAACAAATACGCAAATAAATGATATTGAATTATCATTGAGTTTACCGAGTAAAGAGGGATTAAGTGTTGTTGCACAGATTTCAATCTTGTACCGCATTGAACAAGAGAGTGTTTCGAAGGTAATTAAAAACATTGGTCCAGATTATGAAAACATCATCTCAAATGTTTTTCGTTCGGCTTCAGCAGATGTTTGTTCCAATTATTTTGCAAAAGATATGCACTCCGGAATGCGATCAGAAATTGAAGACTCAATCAAACACAAAATGGCTTATAATTTAGATGACAAAGGCATTGTTGTAGAAGCAGTTTTGATGAAAAGCATCCAATTACCTAATGGTTTGGCGAAATCAATTGAAGAAAAATTACAAGCGGAACAAGACGCCATGCGTATGGTATTTATTCTGCAACAAGAGAAACTAGAGGCTGAAAGAAAAATTATTGAGGCAACTGGAACAAAAGATGCTCAAAAAATACTTTCTGAAGGTTTAACTGAAGAAATTTTACGATTGAGAAGTATTGAAGCATTGTTGGAACTTTCCAAATCTCCAAATAGTAAAGTTATAATTACCGAAGGAAAAACACCTTTTGTTATTGAACAATAAAACAGAGATTTTAAAAAACAATTTATCTAAAGAAAGCAAAAAATGAAAACAAACGAACAGTTTAATTTAATTAATGGAGAATTTTCTAAAGAAGATGCAAAAGAGATGCTGCTTAAATTAATAAATAGCAAAATTCAATTTCATCAAGCAAAAAACTTTAGCACGAATGAAATGCTTGGACAAGATGATGCAAACTCCATTAAACGAATTCCGATTTTATTAGATAATAGCGAAAAAATCTCCACATTTATTAATCAACTTAGTGATGATGTGACTTTACACATTGAAGGTGAAGTGAAAATTGTTGTACGTTAACTATTTATAAACCAATAAAATAAAAAATAAGCAAAAAATGAGAAAAATAACTATTGCAAAAGGTGATGGAATTGGACCTGAAATCATGGACGCAACCTTAAGAATTGTTTTAGCCGCAGGAGCTAAAGTGGATTTTGAAGAAATTGAAGTAGGTGAAAAAGTTTACCTTTCTGGAAATACCTCTGGGATTTCAAAAGAGTCTTGGGATGTTGTGAGAAGAAATAAAATTTTCTTAAAAGCACCTATCACAACTCCACAAGGTGGCGGATACAAAAGTTTAAATGTATCAACGCGTAAATTCTTAGGTTTGTATTCCAATGTGCGTCCTTGCATGAGTTTTCACCCTTTTGTTAGTACAAAACATCCGATTATGGACGTGGTAATTGTCCGCGAAAATGAAGAAGATTTATATGCTGGAATTGAGCACCAACAAACAGACGAAGTGGTTCAATGTTTGAAATTAATCAGCCGTCCAGGGTGCGAAAAGATTGTTCGCTATGCTTTTGAATATGCGAAACAACAAAACAGAAAGAAAGTTACTTGTTTCACAAAAGACAATATCATGAAACAAACTGATGGACTTTTCCACCAAGTATTTGATGAAATTGCGAAAGAATATCCTGAAATAGAAAACGAGCATTGGATTGTTGATATCGGCGCAGCGAAATTGGCAGATACTCCTGAAGCTTTCGACGTGATCGTGATGCCAAATTTATATGGTGATGTGCTTTCTGATGTTGCTGCACAAATTGCTGGGTCTGTTGGTTTGGCTGGTTCAGCTAATATTGGAGAAGAATGTGCTATGTTTGAGGCAATTCATGGTTCAGCACCAAGAAGAGCAGGACAAAACATGGCAAACCCATCTGGATTATTGCAAGGAGCAGTTATGATGTTGAATCATATTGGTGAAACCGCAGCTGCTGAAAAAATTCAAAATGCTTGGTTAAGAACGATGGAAGATGGAATTCATACTTACGATATTTTTAAAGAAGGTGTCAGTAAAGAAAAAGTAGGTACTAAAGAATTTGCGGACGCAGTTATCGCAAACTTAGGAAATAAACCAACAATTTTCAAGCAAGCCTCTTACTCTAATAATTCTGCATTAAATCTTCCAAAATATGTTCGCAAGGCACAAAAGGAAAAAGAATTAATCGGAGTGGATGTTTTTGTTCATTGGAATGGCACTGAAGCAGATGAATTGTCTACAATCATTAAAAAAATTGAAAGCACTAGCTCTCAACTTTCCATGATCACAAACAGAGGAATTAAGGTATGGCCAGACGGATTTAGTGAAACATTTTGCACCGATCATTGGCGATGCAGATTCAAGGCTAAAGAAGGTCAAAAGTTTACGAAGGAAACGATCATCGACTTGCAAAACAATGCATTAAGTCAAAATGTAGATGTAATTAAAACAGAAAATCTATATAAGTTTGATGGAAAAGAGGCGTTTTCGGCAGCTCAAGGACAATAAAATTGAAAAGTACAACACCAAGTCCTTGGTTAAAAAGCTAAGGACTTGGTTAATAAGAAAGAATAACAATCAATGGAATTATACAAAGTTCAACTAATAGAAACAGTAACGGTTTTAGCTTTGCTATTTGTAGTTCGTTTGGTTTCAAATTATTTTGTGAAACTTACCATCGTAAAATCTTACTTCAAAAATGCGGAAAAAAAGGATATTATAAAGCTTATAAATCTAATTTTATATGTTATCACGATAATCATTATTTCAGCAATTTGGAGTGTAAAACAAGAAAACATTTTACTTTTTGCAAGTTCACTAATAACGGTTTTTGGTGTTGCTTTGTTTGCGGAAATGTCAATCTTGTCAAACATTACCGCTTGTATTATCCTGTTTTTTCAACATCCAATTAAAGTTGGAGATAGAATTTCATTTACCTACGAAGGCAAAGACATCGAAGGAGAACTAATTGATATAAGTTATTTTTTTGTCTATGTTAAAACAAAAAAAGCTACTTTAACAGTGCCAAATGCGCTGCTCTTAAAAAGTTCATTTTCAATCGAAGATCCAATAGAAAAAACTAATTCTAATTAAAAATTTTAAGTTATGGAAATCAATTTAATAAACGGCAACTTCAGTAACACGGAGGCAATAAATTTAGTCGAATCAATCATTCGAGTAAAAATTAGCTTCTTAGAAAATAAAATAAATTTAAGTAGCAATGAAGAAGATATTAAAATGAGAGAAAATCGCATCAAAGAACTACAATTGAATCTTTCTGAATTGAAAAATTCCATTGCAAAAAGTGAATCGAGTTCACTTAACTTAACAAGTAATTTAATCATTTCTTAAATCACAAATAAAAGGGAATCACTTCGTTAAATCGAGGTGGTTTCTTTTTTAAGACAATGTTAAAAATTAAATTTTATTTTGAAATTGGTGCTAGATGGATGGCAAAAAATGAAAAAGCTAAATGGAATTAAAAGATTTAATTAATCGAAAAATTTTAATTGCAACAAAGCATCACAAAGAAGCAGTTGTTGGACCAATCCTAAAAGAGGCTTTTAATATAGATTCTATTGTTTTACCTAATTTCGACACCGATTCATTAGGCACTTTCACGGGTGAAATTGAACGAAAATCTGGTCCAATAGAATGCGTAAGGCAAAAAGCAAAATTAGCTTTGGAAAACTCTGATTGTGACTTGGTCTTGGCAAGTGAAGGTTCATTTGGTCCCCATCCATCAATTTTTTTTGCTCCATGTAATGAAGAATTTTTGTATTTATTTGACAAAAAAAACAATTTTGAATTAAGTGTAAAATTACTTTCAACAAATACCAATTTTTCGCAAGAAGAGATCTCATCGGAAGCGGATTTTCATCAATTTTTAGAAAGAGTAAAGTTTCCTTCACATGCAATTATCCTGAAAGATAGTTCAAATGGGCATTTTTTTAAAGGGATAACTGAACTTGAAGAAGCCAATGAACTATTTCATCGACTTATTGAAAAAAATAAAAAAGTACACTGCGAAACGGATATGCGAGCGATGTACAATCCAAGTCGCATGGAAAACATAAAAGAATTAACAAAAAAATTAGTTGACACACTTCAACTTACTTGTCCTTCTTGTAATACTCCTGGATTTCAAATTACAGATGCTAAAGCTGGTTTACCCTGTGAACTTTGTAATTTCCCAACTGCTTCGACTCTAAAATACATCTCGAAATGTCTTGCTTGTAATTACGAGCAAGAAGAGTTTTTCCCGCACAAAAAACAAACAGAGGATCCAATGTATTGTAACTTCTGTAATCCTTAATATAAATTAAACAAAAATGAAAAAAAGCAAAATTATTCTTGGTATATTTTCAGCTACCATACTTTTAGCTAGCTGCAATAGTAATGACGCAAAAGCAGATAACCTTGGGACAAAATCAAGTGAAAATCTGGATTCAAAGTCAAAGCTTGAAGATGATAAAAAATTAATAGAAAGCATCGACTTAAAAAGAGGTGAAATTGAAGCCCTAGCTATAAAGCCTGTTGAGCTTAAAACAGAAAATCTCAGAGAAAAAGTTAAACAAAAATGGAGTAAAATACATTTTTATGTAAATAATGATAAAGTCGTTAAAGTAAAAACCTACGCGTATGAAGGAATTTCTAAAAGAACTGAGGTATTTTATGCTGACGATAAAGGTTTAATTCTAGTTGTTATTGAAGATAATGGTGAAGGGAAAAAAGGAAAACAAAAAAGTGAGTTAGATAAAATGTATTATTTTAACGAGGGAGAATTTTTAAAAGAATTCAAGAGTAGTAAAGAAAAAGAATTAAATGTGAGGAATAGCGATTCAGAAGAATTAATGAATGAATTCAGTGAATATCTAGAAATTTTCGAAAAACAAAAGAAATAAATTTAATAATCTTTCATTAAAATAAACGGGCAACTATCCATTTTTAAAATTTAAAATAGAATGTCAATCTGGTATCCATATACTCAAATGAAAACAGCAAAGGCATTTCCCATTGTAAAAAAAGGAAAAGGCGCTCGAATATTTTTGGATGACGGCACAATTTTAATTGACGCAGTATCATCTTGGTGGTCGGCTATTCACGGTTATTCTCACAAGGAATTAAACACTTGTTTGAAAAAACAAATTGATAAAATATCACACATCATGCTGGGTGGACTTACCCATGAACCCGCATTAAAATTAGCAGAAAAACTAGTTGAAATTACACCAAAAGGATTGAATCATGTCTTTTTTTCAGACAGTGGTTCTGTTGCGGTGGAGGTTTCTTTAAAGATGTCTATTCAATATTGGCGAAATCAAGGAAAAAATGACAAAACCAAGTTTTTATCACTTAGCTCAGCTTACCACGGAGACACGTTTAAAGCAATGGAAATTAGTGATGATTCTGATTTTGTAACTGCCTTTTCTCACGTTTTAAAAAAAGGTTATTTTGTTGATTCCCCTGCGGGAGGTTTTGAAGAAACAAAGCTTAAAAATCACATCGGAATTTTAGAAAATGTATTGAAAGATCATCAAGATCAACTTGCTGCATTCATCCTAGAACCGATCGTTCAGTGCGCCGGTGGATTTAAAATTTACAGTCCAATTTATCTTAATTATGTGCGCAAGTTATGCAACAAATATGATGTACTTTTAATATTTGATGAAGTTGCAACTGGCTTTGGAAGAACTGGGAAGATGTTTGCTTGTGAACATTCAAAGTCTATCCCCGATATTTTGGTGCTTGGAAAAGGTCTTACAGCAGGATATATGGGACATGCAGCTACAATTGCAAATTCAAAAGTATATAACAGCTTTTTGGCAGATAATCATGAAAAGGCCTTTATGCATGGACCAACATTTATGGGAAATCCATTGGCGTGTTCATTAGCTTTAAAAAGCATAGAAATATTTGAACGTGAAAACTATCTTTTGAAAATTGCCAACATTCAAAAGATAATAGAAAAGGGTTTTGAAAAAATAAATTCAAAACTTATCAAAGAAAAAAGAGTTATTGGTGCAATTGGAGCAATTGAATTTACTGACAAAAAATATGTGAAGGGATTTAATGAATTTTCTCTCAAAAATAATATTTGGATCCGTCCAATAGGAAATATCATTTATATCATGCCAGCATATATTATAAAGAAAAAAGAATTAAAAATGACCATCAACATCATCAAAAAATGGATAAAATTAAAAGAGGATAAACAATGATAACGACAAATTTAGATAAAGCTATTTCTGCACTCAACCAAGGAGAATTAGTCGCAATCCCAACAGAAACAGTGTACGGTTTAGCTGCAAATGCCTTCACTGAAGATGCAGTAAACAAAATATTTTCCCTTAAAAATAGACCTAGTTTCAATCCTTTAATTGTACATATCAAATCAATAGATTACCTTGATAATATTGCTCAAGACATACCTGAAAAAGCGATAATTCTCGCAAAGCATTTTTGGCCAGGACCGCTCACCTTAGTGCTCACTAAAAAAGACACAATACCTGAGGCGGTTACAGGCGGAAAAAACACAGTTGCTATCCGTGTTCCAAATCACCCAACTGCCTTGGAACTTTTAAACAAACTAAACTTCCCATTAGCCGCTCCAAGTGCAAATCCTTTTGGATCCATTAGTCCTACAACAAGCCAGCATGTTCAAACTTATTTTGGCGATAAATTAGAAGTTATTCTTGAAGGAGGCACATGCAAAAATGGACTTGAATCAACCATAATTGGATTTGATAATAATGAAGCAATTTTATATCGTCATGGTGCAATTACAATCAACGATGTAGAAAAAGTGATAGGAAAAATTGGCTTTAAAACGAAAGACAACAAAAAACCAGAAGCTCCAGGAATGTTAAGCAAGCACTATGCTCCTAAAAAAGAAACATTTTTGACAAATAATGTGAAAGAATTGTATAAAAATTTCACAGATAAAAAAGTAGGCTTCATTTTATTTAAGGATTTCTTCAGCCCGAATAAGAATTGCTATAAGGAAATATTATCCGAAATAGGTAATTTGGAAGAAGCAGCAATGAATCTTTACAAGGCACTACATCAATTAGATAATTCTGACTGTGACATCATCATTGCAGAAAGGTTTCCTGACGAAGGATTAGGAAAAACTATCAACGACAGATTGGAACGAGCAGTTAAAAAATAAACATGAAAAAAATTATTAGAAATACATCTGTAGTAAATGAAGGGCTAATCACTGTTTGTGATGTCTTAGTTTCAAATGAAAGAATTGAGAAAATAGATAAATACATTGGCTTAGATTCGAGTCTTTTGTATCAAGAAATAAATGGAGAAGGTAAGTTTTTAATTCCTGGACTTATTGACGACCAAGTACATTTTCGAGAGCCAGGTTTAACTCATAAAGGGAATATTTACACTGAATCAAAGGCCGCGGTTGCTGGTGGTATTACCTCATTTATGGAAATGCCGAATACCAATCCAAACACACTAACCCAAGAATTACTAGAAGAAAAATATAAGATTGCCGAAGCAAATTCATTAGCAAACTATTCATTCTTTATGGGTATTTGTAAAAATAATTTGGAAGAAGCTCTTAAAACGAATAATGAAACTGTTTGCGGAATAACAGATGATGGACTTTACTTCCACAATGATGAAGGAATACTAGCAAATTACCCTGATTTTTTGGAAGAGTTATTCTCCAAAACAAATAGTTTGGTAGCTTTGCATAGTGAGGATGATGCCATTATCAAATTTAATACAGAAAAATATGTAGAAAAATTTGGCACGGAAATTCCCTTTGAATATCACCCTAAAATAAGAAGTGAAGAAGCATGTTATACTGCTACAAAGAGAGTAATTGAAATCGCAAAAAAACACAATAATAGACTGCATTTTTTTCATATTACTACAGCAAAAGAAGCCAATCTATTTGACCCAAATATTCCTTTGCAAGAGAAACGAATAACGGCTGAAGCATGTATTCCACATTTATGTTTTTCAGACAGTGATTATTTAGATAAAGGGTCAAAAATTAAATGGAACCCTGCAGTAAAAACCTTACATGATAAAAATGGATTATTGCAAGCATTACTAAATAATCAATTGGATATTATTGCTACTGACCACGCTCCGCATACAATTGATGAGAAAAGTGGTAATTATTTCAAAGCCGTTTCAGGCGGACCATTAGTTCAGCACGCATTACCAGCTATGCTGGAGTTATATCACGATCAAAAAATTTCTTTGGAAAAAATTGTTGAAAAAATGAGTCATAGCGTTGCTGAAATCTACAAGTTAAAAGAACGAGGATTCATCAGAGAAGGATTTTATGCGGATCTTGTTTTGATTGACTTAGATCAATCTTGGAAAGTGAATTCTACTAATATTTTATATAAATGCGCATGGTCTCCCTTTGAAGGAAAAGAATTTAAAAGTAGCGTTCTAAAAACTTTTGTAAACGGAAATATCGTTTACGACCAATCAAATTTTAATGAAATTACAAAAGGAAAAAGGTTATTGTTTGCAAAAGATCGATAAAAACAAAAAAAATACAAATGAATTTTCAACTATTTATATCTAATTTAACCAACCCAACTTTACTTTTCTTTGTCCTGGGAATTCTTGCAGTAAAATTTAAAAGCGACTTGGCAATTCCAAAAAATTCGGCAAAATTCATATCGCTTTACCTACTTTTTGCAATTGGTTTTAAAGGCGGACAAGAATTAGCTCATAGTGTTTTGAACATCGAAATAATTTTATCACTCGTTTTCGGACTTTTGATTTCAATTCTAATTCCGCTTTATACTTTTTTTATTCTGAAACGTAAGTTTTCAATTTACGATGCATCTGCAGTCGCCGCCGCATATGGTTCTGTGAGTGCAGTAACTTTTGTTGCAGCTTCTTCGTTTTTGGAGTTTCAAAAAATGGAATTTGGAGGACACATGGTTGCTGTTATGGCTTTGATGGAAGCACCTGCAATCGTAATTGGAGTTTACTTATTGAATCGGTATGCGGATGAAAAATCAGACAAAAAAGTGAGTATAAAGGAAACTGTAATCCATGCTTTCACCAATGGAAGTGTATTTTTAATTTTAGGAAGTTTGATTATTGGTTACATTTCAGACTCCAAACAAGCAGAAGGAATTAAACCTTTTACAACAGATATTTTTAAAGGATTTTTGGCGATTTTCCTATTAGACATGGGAATCAGTTGCGGAAGAAAATTAGCTTCATTTTTTAAATATGGTTGGTTTTCTGCTTTATTTGCGATTTTTATTCCTTTGATTAATGGTAGTATCATTGCAATAGCATCTGGACTTTTCATAGAAGACATTGGGAATCGTTTTATGTTTAGCATTTTGGCAGCAAGTGCGTCATACATTGCCGTTCCAGCCGCGATGAGACTTGCTAACCCCAAAGCAGATTCTGGCTTATTTATTCCTATGGCTTTGGGTGTCACTTTCCCAATAAATATTACAATTGGAATGCCACTTTATGAATTATTAATTAAAATCACCTAACATGGTACAAGTAACAATTTTAAGCAAAGACAAAACAGTATTGGAAGATATCGCGATTTATCTTTTGAAAGAAAAAGTGATTATCAAAGCAAATATCGATTGGGATAGAAACCGCTATGTAAGTGAAAATGATATTGTTGTAAAACAAAAAGTTCATATCTTAACGTGTATTTCGAAAGCATTGCTCTTCAATGAAATTTCGAATTATTTGAATCATCAATTTACGAGTGACACTCCCGAAATTTATTCTACAGCGATTGTTAACATGGACTGGAAACTATCACAAGATTTAATTGAAAAAATAAAAAAAGTGTAATTCAAAACTCAAATTCTTATGGGAGCCTACAAAATACAAATCATCGAAACAGGAATTGTTCTTGTGCTTTATGTAATTTGCTATCTAATTGCAAAAAACCTGATAAACAATTTTTTAAAAAAAACGAAAATTGAACGAGGTCGGAGGAAAATGGCAATTCGCGCCGTTCAACTTTTTACCACAATTACAGCAATTACAATACTTACTGGGGTTTGGGGCTTCAAACAGAATCAGATAGCGCTTTTTGCTGGATCCATTTTAACTGCAATTGGTATCGCTTTTTTTGCCCAATGGTCCTTGCTTTCTAACATTACCTCAAGCATTTTAATCTTCTTCAATCATCCCGTAAAAATTGGAAATAAAATAAAAGTTTTACACAAAGATTATAATTTTGAAGGCGAAGTAACAGACATGAATTATCTTTTTGTATATTTAAAAACTGAAAATAATGAAATTATTACGATTCCAAATTCACATTTTTTCATGAATTCCTATTCTGTGTGGGAAAAAGTTTCAGATACTAAAGACATTAACTAAGATCAATGAGAATAATTTGTTTTACTTTTCTAATTTTTCAATTTACGTTTCATGCTATTCATGCCCAAAATAAAAATTTAGGCTCTTGGAATATTTTGAATTTAAAATACAAGGTAAACGAAAAATGGAGTTTTTTTGGAGAGGCACAATTACGTTCCTTAAAATTCTACGACCATTTTCATTATTACGAATACAAAGGAGGATTTAATTTTTTGGCACAGAAAAACCTAACGCTATCACTTGGTGCTGGAAGTTACCAAACCTACAAAGAAGGTGGAGATTTTGTTTTGCCAAAAAACAATGACGAGTTCAGAATTTGGCCTCAAATTATCCTCACGCAAACAATCGGGAAAATAAAAATAGAACAAAGATATCGGGCTGAAATGCGTTTTACAAGTAATGGATATCGCAATCGTTTTAGGTATCGATTGGGATTGGCTTATCCCTTTGGAAAAGAAAAAAATTCCATCAAACCTTTTCAAATAGCAGTCAATAACGAACTTTTTTTCACCGATAACGAGCCCTATTTTGAACGAAATCGACTTTTATTTGCCTTCAGTTATAGACCAAGCAAAACTTTAAATATTCAGGCAGGATATTTATTTCAATTCGATTATAAAATCAATGATGAAACAGGTAGAGATTTCTTGCAAATAGGATTTTATTTTGATTTGGAAAAAAATAAGTAATAAAACTTGCGTCGAGCAACCTTTGAAGGCTTTTTTTCGTTAGTTAGTTAAGCAATTCCATCTAATGAAAAAATTAATTCTTCTATTTTCACTTTCTGTTTTCTTTTATACACAATTCTCAGCGCAAATCGTTGATCCTTTTGCCATAAGATATCAAATCAATCACAAAGGTGGTTTAGTCTTTTTATCCAACACCACTTTAACTTGTGATTGCGCTGCAAATAATGAAATGCCTCCTGGAGGAACAAGTAATAATAACAACTTACCAATGGATTTTGTGGATATAGATGCAGATGCTTCTACATTTATGTCTTCTACCGATCAGTTAAATTTACCAAATTGTAGTGAAATTGTTTGGGCAGGTCTTTATTGGAATGGTATTTTGAACAATATTCCAGCAAACACAACCAATCACAACATTCGTAATCAAGTAAAATTAAGTGTAAATAATGGTGCTTATTCAACGATTACCGCAGACGAAGTTCTAGACAATACAGTTGGAAAAATCGCTTATTTTGCATTCAAAGACATCACTTCGATTGTTCAAGCAAATCCAATTAATGCATCGTATCGTGTCGCAAATGTCGTTGCGCAAACAGGAGCAAATACTTTTGGTGGTTGGACAATTGTTGTTGTTTACAGAAATGTCTTTGAATCCATGAAAAATATTACTGTTTTTGATGGCTTGGCGAATGTTGGTCCGGGAGCACAAGGGACTGTAAATATTAACATCAATGGATTTCTTACTCCACCTTCTGGAGCAGTAAATTTTGAATTAGGTGTTGTTGCCCATGATGGTGATCGTGGTGATGATGGAGACAAACTCGAATTCAATGGAGCAGGTACATTTCAAGCAATTAGTGATGCTTTACATGATGCAAATAATGCATTTAATAGTTCAATCTGCAACAAAGGAGTTGTCACTCCTTTCAGAAATCCTAGTTTTAACAACAACCTTGGCTACGATGCAAATATTTATTCGCCTGACAACTCATCATTTGGATTCATAGGCAATGCTGCCTCTTCTGCTGAAATTAGAGTTTCAACAGAATCAGAGGTTATTTTAACGAGCGTAATTACTTCAGCCATTGATATTTACGAGCCAGATTTACGAGCTTCTGTGACTTATTCGGACATCAACGGTGGTGGAATAGAACCTGGGGACATATTGGAATTTTCCGTTGCTTGTAAAAATATTGGTTCCGATGTTTCTACCAATACTTTTTTAACAGATACCTTGGACAACAGATTGACTTATATTCCAAATTCCCTTCAGGTTTCTTTTGGTCCTAACTTAGGCGCAAAAACAGATATTTCAGATGCTGACCAAGGTGAATTTATAGGTGCGGATAACGTGGTGAAAGTTCGCATTGGTACTGGTGCTAATGGTGTTTCAGGTGGTTTGGTAAGTAATACAAACAACGGCGCTGATGTTACAATCGTAAAATTCAGAGCTCAATTATCCAATGAATGTGTTGACTGGCAATGTGGCGATGAATTAAATAATCGTGCGTATTTATTTGGAACTGGACAAATTTCAGGGATTCAAAATAGTAATAACGGGGTTTCAGATTTGTTAGATGCAAATGGTTGTCCTTCTTTGGAAAGTAGTTTAGTTGTGGTAAATGTTAACGCTTGTCCACCATTAAATGTTACCTACTCAGAAACAGTGTGTATTGGTGAAACAATCACTTTTTCATTTCCTAGTTCACCCAATTTGGATTTAAGCTGGACAGGACCTAATGGCTTCAATTCTTCAGCTAACAACCCAAGCATCAGCAATGCACAATTGAACAATGGAGGAAATTACACACTTTCCATTTTGTACAACAATGAAATCTGTGTTGAAGACATCGTTTCTCCAGTTTTGGTGGCGCCTAATCCAAGTATTCAATTAAACGAACTTCAAAATGATACCTGTTATCAGGCTGGTTCAGGATTTATCAATGTGAGTGGAATTGGAAATGGTCCGTTTTCTTACTCTTGGTCAAATTCAGATGCAGATTCTTTGGCGCAAAATCTACTTGCTGGTGAGTATGAATTAACGCTGACTGATGCTAATTCTTGTTCCGCAAGTCAAAGCTTTACGATTACGGAGCCGAGTGAATTTACTATAAACGCAACAATTACTTCTAATTACAACAACGAAGATATTTCTTGTTTTAATGCGAATGATGGTAGCGCTCTTGCATCTCTTGTGGGTGGTGTTGCACCGATTGATATTTTGTGGCTACAAACTGGTGCGAATACAGCGGCAATCTCAAATTTGGCGGCTGGTACATACATCGTTGAAGCAACAAGTAACAACGGATGTAAAGCACGAGATACAATAGTATTAACGCAACCAAACGCCTTAACAATTAACGGAACGGTAACTGATGTCTTGTGTTTTGGAAATCTTACTGGGGCAATAAATTCTACTGTAACAGGCGGAACTGGACCTTATGATTTTTTATGGTCAAACAATGCCGTAAGTGAAGATTTAATCAATGTTGCAGCAGGTGATTATGCCCTAACTGTTACCGATGCAAATTCTTGTGAACTGACTGAGAATTTCCAAATTGTTCAACCAACAAACTCGATGCAGTTAAGCTTTACAAGTACAGCTGTTTTATGCAATGGAGATGCAAGTGGTTCCATTGATTTAAGTGTATCTGGCGGAATTGAACCATATGATTATTTATGGTCAAACAATGCTGTGAGCCAAGATTTAAACAACATTCCTGCTGGAAATTATTCGGTTGAAGTAACAGATGGCAATAATTGTCCTCAAACATTAGCAATGACTGTAACTCAACCAAGCGCTCTTGTACTTTCTGAAAGTCACATCAACCCTGTTTGTCAAAGTGGAAGTCAAGGTTCAATCAATTTAAGTGCCGCAGGAGGAACACCAAATTATACTTTCTTTTGGAACAATGGAGAAAATAGTGAAGACATAACCGGACTTTATGCAGGAACATACTCTTGTATTGTTACAGATGAAAATTTTTGTACCAAAGAAATTACTATAATTTTAAGTGATCCAGATGCAGTAACAATTTCTGAAACTCATCAAGATGTGCTTTGTTATGATGAATCAACAGCTTCAATCAATATTACGATAAATAATGGCATCGCACCTTTTGACTTTGAATGGAGTAATTCAGCTACCACAGAAGATATTGCTTCACTACCCGCAGGACTTTATTTCGTAAATGTGGTGGATAACAATAGTTGTGGCGGTTTTATTTCTGTAACAATTGCAGAACCCGATACATTAGTTTACCTTTCTAACACAGTAATAAATGATGTGTCTTGTTTTGGTGGAACAAATGGTTCAATTACAATTACTGCAGCAGGTGGAACTTCGCCTTATGACTTTTTATGGAACACGAGCGCTGTTTCTTCAACGATTCAAAACTTGGTAAGTGGAAATTATAGTCTTACCATCACTGATGACAATGGCTGCGAATTCATCAGTAATCATTTTGTTGATCAAGCAACGCAATTAGTTGTCACGGAAACGCATACGGATGTGCTTTGTTTCGGACAAGCAAGTGGTAGTGTTGACATTAGTGTCGTTGGCGGAAATACACCATATACCTTCTTATGGGATAATGCATCGACAAACGAAGATTTAACAAACTTAAGCACAGGAACTTATTCTGTTATAGTAACAGACGACAATTCATGTACAGAAAGCATCAGTGTTTCAATTTCCCAACCAACGCAAGCACTCCTATTAACTGCTCAAGCAACGGATGTTTTATGCTTTGGAGGAAACTCGGGAAGCATTGATTTATCCGTTACTGGAGGAAATCCAAACTACAGCTATTTGTGGAGTGATGCGCAAACTACAGAAGATGCAATCAATTTACCTGCAGGAACTTACAAAGTTGTAGTGAATGACCAAAATTTGTGTAAAGATTCAATTTCTGTACAAATTGTTGAACCACAAAGTCCCTTGTTTTTGCAAGCTATAGGTTCAGAAATTTGCTTTGGAGCCAATGATGGAGTTGTAAGTGTAAGTGCTGAAGGAGGAACTCCAACATACAACTATTTATGGAATAACAACCCCAACGATACCTTGCCACAATTGACGAATGTAGGTGTTGCTGAATACCAAGTAGTAGTTACTGACCAAAACGGATGTAAAGACAGCATCGTTGCTTCTGTGATTCAGCCGGATGATTTAGAAGGATGCGTAACATTGAGTATTCCAAATATTTTTACTCCAAATCAAGACGGAAAAAATGATTATTTTGTTCCTGAAAAAGCATTCAACATTAAAAGCTATTCTATCATAATTTTGAATCGTTGGGGAAATGTCGTTTATGAAGGTAATGATTTACTTTCTGGTTGGGATGGCAATTTTGAAGGCAAAAATGTAAGCGAAGGTGTTTACTTCTGGAAAGTTGAATACACCGACAATTATGAAAAATCTGGAGAAATGCATGGAAACTTGAGCTTGGTAAGGGATTAGTTTTTTTACTTACCTTTGCTTCCAAATGCGTTTAAAATTTTTCACACATCTACTTTTGATGGTTTTCCTAAATCTTTTGGTAAAACCTTTAGCCATTTTTGGTGTAGATGCCAATGTACAGAACGCAGTTGGATCCAATGAATATGGAATTTACTTTTCATTACTAAATTTCACATACCTTTTTAATATTCTTTTAGATTTTGGAATTACTAATTTCAACATTAAATACATTGCTCAATATCCGCATTTAGCAAAAAACTACATCGGAAAAATTATTCCATTACGTCTATTTCTTTTTCTTCTTTATTGCCTAATTACACTTGGTATTGCCTTTATTTTTGATTATAATTCGTATCAATTTAAACTAGTTTTTTTATTGATTTTATATCAATTTTTAATTAGCGTGATATTATTTCTAAGAAGCTTTTTCTCGGGACTTTTAATGTTCAAAACAGACATTATTTTATCCATATTAGATAAGTTTCTATTGATTTTGATCATGTTTTACCTACTTTTTTATCAACATGAAATAAAAATTACCATATTGAATTTTGTGCAAGTTCAAATTATCACCTTGGCAATAAGTTGTATTGTTGCTTTTGTGTTAATCTTAACAAAAATAGGCATTCCAAAAATTAAGTGGAACTCAAAATTTTCATTACTTATCGTTAAAAAAAGTTTTCCCTATGCTTTATTGATAGTTTTAATGATGTTGTATAATCGAGTAGATTCAGTGATGTTGGAACGAATTTTAGATAAAGACAGTTTAGAAACAGGAATCTATGCGCAAGCATTTAGACTTTTGGATGCATTTTTTATGTTTGCAAGTTTGTTTTCTACCTTATTGTTTCCAATTTTTTCAAAAATGATTCGGAACAAGGAAAATATCCTAGACTTACTTCATTCTTCAACAAATGTTCTAATTTCCTTTGCATTAATTCTGATTACCATTTGCTTTTTCAATGCGGATTATTTGATGAATCTTATTTACAAGCAAGATGTAGAAAGTTCGTCACATGTTTTCAAATATTTGATTATCTGTTTTTTACCTTTGTGTATCACCTTGATTTTCGGAACCTTGCTTACAGCAAATGGAAATTTAAGATTTCTAAATACTATTTCAGTTTTAGGTATTATGGTAAATATTATCTTTAATTGGATTTTAATTCCAAAACAAGGTGCATTAGGAGCCAGTTTAACAAGTTTAATCACTCAGGGAATAGTTGCCCTGATTTATATAATTTACATTTTTAAAACCTTCAAAATTGCCTTTAATTTTTCAGAATTTTTTAAATATCTTGGTTTTATAATTCTGATAGTAGGCTCAGGATTTCTTTTGAACCAATATTTTACAAATATTTTACAAATAATTTTCTTAACTTCAATTTCTTTAATCTATTTAATTCTGACAAATATGCTTCAATGGCGCTTGGTACTAAATTATTTGAAAATTAGAAATTAACTTTACAATTTATGAAATAAAATCAGCATAAACGAATCGTCTAAAGTCAAGAGTTTGATCATTAAAAAACTCACCCTTGAATTTTAATCTACGAAAAGTTTTGGACAATTTCCAATGACTTGAAACAATCACTTTTGTTAAAAAGGTCAACTTAGATGAAATCATTTTAAATATCAGTAAATGTTTTAGCCATATAAACAAAAAAGACACCTACTAAAGATGTCTTTTCAAATGCAAGCTGAGAGCCTTTATTAAATTAAACAATTAACCTAATTAGTCTTACTTTTTAGGTTCTTTTATAAATATGTTAGAAAAATCTAACAATTCCATTGAATTCGTTTCGAAGTTCTTTACTTTTGAATTAATCATTGTGATGTAATCGTCATTGATTAATGGCATTACAACTGCATCATCAATAATCATTTGATCACATTTAATAAATAATTCGTTTCTCAATTTAGGATTTTTTTCCTTACGAGATTGGTTAAACAATTTATCGTATTCGGCAGATTTATATTCAAAACGATTCATTGTTAATGAGTTTGAACCAATGTGCACACTACAAAACAAATTCAAGAAATTTTCCGGATCTGGATAATCGGCAATCCAACCACCTCTCCACATTTTTGCAGTACCAATTCGAATGGCGGCATCTCTTTCGTTGATGTTACACAATTTTATGTTCACAGATACTCCTAAGTTCTCTTTTAATTGTTTCTTAACACCTTCATACATCATGAAAATTGCATCACCAGATTTTGCATTGACATAAATATCTAGCACGGGAAAACCTTTCCCTTCTTTATAACCAGCTTCTGCCAAAAGTTTCTGAGCTAGAGCAACATTAAATTTATGACCCTTTACCCGTGTTGAATTGTAGCCTTCAATTGCAGGTACAAAACCATTTTCGCATGGATAACCTTCACCCATCAGATAGTTATTTACAATGGCATTTCTATCAATTGCCATGTTGAATGCTTTTCGAACTTTTATATCATTAAAAGGTGCAGAATTATGCGCAAAACCTAGATAAGCAACACTTAAACTGTTTTTTGAATCAATCTTATGTTTTACTGTTAATCCAGCTTGAGCTTCTTCTAAAGAACCTAAAATATTTTCAATTTCATCAACTGGAATCTCTAATACTAAGTCTATTTTTTTTGTTCTAAATGCCATTAACTCACTTTTCTTATCTGTGGCATAAGTCATTCTAACTTTTTCTAAGAAAGGTAGCTGATTCCCAAAATCATCTTTTTTCCAATATTTGTTGTTTCTTGTTAATAAAACCTCACTATTTGTCATTGACTCTAAGCTAAAAGCACCTGTACCTACCGGATGTCTTTTTACTTCCTCCTTATATGTTTCATAGGCTTCTCTCGGAAAAACACCTAAACTTGAATGGGTAAGAATTTTATCAAAACCAACAAAAGGTTCAATTAATTCGATTATTACCTTATCATCCTCTACTGTAATTCCAGAAACTCCGCCTTCTGGAAGGATTTTCTTACTCTTCAAACTAAATTCTTTTGCTCCCTTGATTTTATCTACAAGCATCCAACTCATTAGATTTAATTTCAATCCGCTACAAGCAAAATCTAAACTATATTTTACATCTTCAGCTGTAAGTTCTCTTCCCTCACCTCCTGAAAAACATTCGTCATTATGAAAGAAAATCCCTTCACGAATTTTTAAAGTAATTTTTTTTGCATCAGCACTAATTTCAAAACTTTCTGCAATATTAGGTACAGCTTTGTTTGTTGAATAATCCATTCTCAATGGAGATTCAAATAGCTGAGATGATATCCTTTGATTGTAAACGTCAGCTGCTTGAAGTGGAAACAAACTTGTTATTTTTTCTGAAGACATGAATCTAAATTCACCTCCATATTTAGCGCCTCCATTCGCTTTTAATTGCGAAATATCTGTTCCATCACTTGAGCACGATGCCACAAATAAGGATATTGTTAAGAGAAACAAAAATTTTTTAAACATCTTTTTTGTTTTTGATTTTTAGATTTTAGTGAACAAATATACAAAATTTTGCACACAAATACTTATTTTGACAAAAAGCCTAATTTTTCACGTACACGATTCAACACTGAATCAGCAATTTTTGATGCTTTACTAGCACCCAAACTTAAGATTTCATCAATTTTTTCAAGATGATTGATGTAGAAGTTAAATTTTTCACGTTCAACGCTAAATTTGTCTAAAATCAACTCAAACAATGCAATCTTGGCGTGCCCATATCCATAACCACCATTGATATAGTTTTGTCGCATTTTTTCGATTTCAGCATCACTTGCTAATAATTTATAAATGGCAAAAACATTGCAAGTTTCAGGATCCTTTGAATCTTCCAAACCCTTGCTATCTGTTTCAATACCTAATACTTGTTTTTTAAGTTCCTTTTCTGGAAGAAAAATATCAATAAAATTATTCCTTGACTTACTCATTTTATGACCATCTGTTCCGGGGATAAGTTGAGTTTCTTCTTGCACAGAATCTTTTGGTAAGACAAAGGTTTCACCCAATTTTGCATGAAAACGGGAAGCCACATCACGTGTAATTTCAAGATGTTGCAATTGATCTTTACCAACAGGTACAATTTCAGCGTCATAAATCAAAATGTCAGCGGCCATCAAAATTGGATAGGCAAAAAGTCCAGCGTTAACATCACCCAAACGATCAGATTTATCCTTAAAACTATGAGCTAAAGTTAATCGTTGAAATGGAAAAAAACACATTAAATGCCATGCTAATTCTGTAACTTGAGGTACATCACTTTGGCGATAAAAAACCGTTTTTTCTGGATCAAGTCCAAACGCCAACCATGCCGCAGCAGTGGAATAGGTATTATTTCTGAGAAGCTCTGCATCCTTGATTTGCGTCAAGGAATGTAAATCTGCAATGAATAAAAATGATTCATTAATTTCTTTTTTTGATTCTTCAATTGCTGGAACGATTGCACCCAAAATGTTGCCCAAATGAGGTGTTCCTGTGCTTTGAATTCCTGTTAATATTCTTGCCATTTTATTTAGTTATGAATGATAAATTATGAATGATAAATAATATTATGACCAGGTAACTCCATCTTTACTGTCTTTAACAGTAATTCCAGCATCGTTTAATTTATCTCTAATTAAATCTGAAATTGCCCAGTTTTTATTTTCACGAGCATTTTGACGCATTTCTAAAACCAAATCCATCACTTTATCCAATTTTCCATCAGATTTATTTCCTTCACTTTTTAAACCTAGAACGTCAAAAACGAATGCATACATCTCAGCACCGAGATTTTTTAAATCTTTTGAAGCAATAGTTTCTTTTCCATCAGAAACTAAATTGATATATCGAACTGCTTCAAACAAATTTGCAATAAGAATTGGAGTATTAAAATCATCATTCATGGCTTCATAAAAGGATGAGATAATCTTATCCACATCAAAGCTTGTTGTTTCACTTGCTTTTAGTCCTTTCAAGCTTGAAAAAGACTCCATTAATTTATTGAACCCTTTCTCTGAAGCCATTAAAGCATCAGAAGTAAAATCCAAAATACTAGAATAATGAGCCTGCATCATGAAAAACCGAACTACCAACGGATCAAAGCCTTTACTCAACAAATCATTTTCACCGGAAAACAGTTGATCTGGATTCAAGGTATTTCCTGTTGATTTGGACATTTTTTTTCCATTTAAGGTAAGCATATTAGCATGCAACCAATAGGAAACAGGAGATTTTCCTGTAGCAGCACATCCTTGAGCAATTTCACATTCATGATGCGGAAATTTCAAATCCATACCACCGCCATGAATATCAAACTGTTCACCTAAGTATTTTGTACTCATGGCAGAACATTCCAAGTGCCAACCAGGAAAACCTATACCCCAAGGAGATTTCCATTTCATAATGTGCTCTGGAGAGGCATTTTTCCACAATGCAAAATCAAGTGAATTTCTTTTTTCTTCTTGACCGTCCAAATCTCTTGTTCCTGAAATCAAATCTTCTATTTTTCTGCCTGATAAAATTCCATAATTATGATGTTCATTGTACTTCAAAACATCAAAATAAACTGAACCATTAACAACGTAGCCAAAACCATTTTCAATGATTTGTTCAATCATCTCGATTTGTTCGATAAGATGTCCAGTGGCTGTGGGTTCAATCGACGGAGGTAAATTATTAAACTGAGCCAATACGTGATGAAAATCAACCGTGTATTTTTGCACAATTTCCATCGGTTCAACTTGTTCTAAACGTGCCTTTTTAGCAATTTTATCTTCTCCTTCATCGGCATCATCCACCAAATGACCGACATCAGTAATGTTTCTGACATACCGGACCTTAAAACCTAAGTGAATTAAATAGCGATAAATAACATCAAATGAAATAAAAGTACGACAATTTCCCAGGTGAACATTACTGTAAACCGTTGGTCCACAAACATACAATCCCACAAAATTCTTGTTAAGTGGAACAAATTCTTCTTTTTTCCCGCTTAATGAGGAATAAATCGATAGTTTGTTTTTTATTTCCATACCTAATGTTTTTTCAATGCAGAAAATGAAGATTCTAGTTTTGAGCTACCTCATTCCCTTTTTTTGCTTTTCTGTATAAATAACTATTATAAATATTTCTTTTTGCGAAACGCACTTGTTTGTCTGATTGACATAATTTAATGTAAGTGTTTTTGTTTACACCAAAGTATTCATAACAAGAACCATCGGTGAAGGTAATTTCAAGTAATAAACCCTTATGTTTAAAATCTTGAATTCCTAATTCATTGATGATTTTTGTATATTCTTCTATGTTTTGAGCTATTGTTTCAGGAGCAATACTCACTAAAAAGTGGTAACCATCTATTATTTGACGACTTTTTTCTTCTGCCTCCAAAGCCTTATCGTCTCCATCTTGAAATTTATCAGGATGCCATTCTTTCACCAAACGTTTATATTTTGATTTTAGATCTTGTAAAGTAATTTCTTCTTGAATGTCAAAAAGTTTTTTGTATTCGTTAATACGTTTCATGAAAATTTAATAAAAA
This sequence comes from Crocinitomicaceae bacterium, assembly GCA_044348665.1. Classification (GTDB taxonomy): domain Bacteria; phylum Bacteroidota; class Bacteroidia; order Flavobacteriales_D; family Crocinitomicaceae; genus M2408. The sequence continues at coordinate 41,190 of JBIKSI010000001.1, read as the reverse complement.
TAAGCTACAAAGTTAGTCAAAAGTTTCGTTTTTTCAAGCACATAGATGCTTTTAGGAACATTGAACCTTTTACCACAACTTCACGATCATGGCATTATACATGCAAAGGCTATTTTCTATTACCTTAAATTATTTGGAACTAATAGTAGGATTATTCCTTTTATTTGATTCCATAAGCTTATTTATTTTCTTTTTGATTTCAGGATGCAATTTATTAAATCGCTTTTTATCATCAAATTTTAAGTTCTTAAAAAAAAGCTAATTAATTTAACCCCTTTTCCTTTCCAACAAAATCATCATCATACAACTCAAAAGTATGCGTTCTGTTTCGTCTTCGCTGATTTCAGCTAATTTTTCTACTTTGAATTTTCTTCCAAACATGGATGCCTCTTTAGTTAAACGCACTACGATTGTGCCATCTGTACGGGATACTTTGTATTTAGGATGAAACAAATATCCCGTCAACATTCCCAAAATTGGAATTTCGCCCAACAAACTATCACCTACTTTTGCCCAAGGATTTTCTTCACGAATTTCGAAATCTTGCACTGAATTTTTGTCAAAAATCTCGTATTTAGCTTTCCACAAAGAAGCCATACCCTTTCGTCCAACACGACCCATATCTGCATCTAAATTATCAGAGAAAAGGTAAGAAGCAGAAAAATCTATCCATTTGTTGGCTTTAATTCTGTAATTCAATTGTTGTTTGGTATCATCGCTGTAAACACTGATATCATCAATAAATTTAAACATCTTTTGGCGCACATAAGCAAATGTTTGCTGATTAGCATCAGTAATTACAAAATCATTGGAAAGAGTACCAATTTTGAAGGTAATGTCTAAAGGGAATTTTATGTCTTTCATTAAGTTAAGTTTTCTGGTTATTGGCTAATCAAGGTTTTTCAAAATAAGCTAATCACAGCGGGATATTCCCGTGTTTTTTCTTTGGTAAAGATTCAGCTTTATTTTCTAAAGATTTAAATGCCAAAATTAATTTCGCACGTGTTTCTTCTGGTAAAATTACATCGTCCACAAAACCTCTTTCTGCTGCCTTGTATGGATTTGCGAACATTTCAGCATATTCTGCTTCCTTTTCTTTCCATTTTGCTTCTGAATCTACTGCTTCTGAAATTTCTTTTTTGAAAATAATTTCTGCTGCACCTTTTGCACCCATTACGGCAATCTCGGCTGTTGGCCATGCGAAATTTAAGTCTGCACCAATATTTTTTGAATTCATTACATCATAAGCACCACCATAAGCTTTACGTGTAATTACGGTTATTCTTGGAACTGTTGCTTCTGAAAAAGCATACAATAATTTCGCTCCGTGCGTAATAATTCCTCTCCATTCTTGATCTGTTCCTGGCAAAAAACCTGGTACGTCTTCAAAAACCAACAATGGAATATTGAAGCAATCACAAAAACGTACAAATCGTGCGCCTTTTCTGGATGAATCAATGTCTAAAACTCCTGCCATCGCATTTGGTTGATTGGCAATAATTCCAATTGTTCGACCTTCCAAACGACCAAAACCAACAACGATACTTTTCGCAAAATCTTCTTGGACTTCACGGAAAGAATTGTCATCAATCACACAATCAACCACTTGACGAATGTCATAAGGTAAACTTGAGTTAACAGGTAAAATGTGTTTGATTGCTTCCGCTTTAGAAGCAGTATATTCAAATTTTGTTGTTGGCGCTAATTCACCGTAATTTTGTGGCATAAAAGTCATGAAATCACGTACTTTTTTCAAACATTCTACATCATTAGAAGCCGTAAAATGATTCACACCAGATTTCTCCGCATGCGTTTTTGCTCCACCTAAATCTTCAGAAGTTACCTCTTCGTGCGTAACAGTTTTCACTACATTTGGACCAGTAACAAACATGTATGAAGTATCTTCTACCATGAAAATGAAATCAGTTAAAGCTGGAGAATAAACGGCTCCACCTGCGCAAGGCCCCATAATCACTGAAATTTGTGGAATCACCCCAGATGCACGCGTATTTCTGTAAAAAATATCAGCATATCCTGCCAAAGAAACAACACCTTCTTGAATTCGAGCTCCACCAGAATCATTCAAACCAATCAAAGGAGCACCATTTTTCATTGCTAAATCCATAATTTTACAGATTTTTTCTGCATGGGTTTCAGAAAGTGAACCACCTAAAACCGTAAAATCTTGTGAAAAAACATAAACGATTCTTCCGTGAATTGTGCCGTAACCGGTCACAACTCCATCTCCAGGGATTATTTGTTTGTCTAAACCGAAGGAAGTTGATCGATGCTGAATAAACATTCCCATTTCTTGGAAAGAATTATCATCTAAAAGCAAGGTTATTCTCTCTCTTGCGGTTAATTTACCTCCTTGATGTTGCTTATCGATACGAGCTTGTCCACCACCCAATTGTGATTGTTTGCGTTTTTCAATTAAAGCTTGACTTAAATCCATGGTTCTAAAATTGTGAGGAACAAAGATAGAAATTTTTCTAGAATACCCATTTTGAAAAGCAAAAGTTTGAATTTTTCTATTTATATTTTAACAATGCTAAAAATTAATAATTTCTTAATACACATCTAATTTTAAACATTTTTCTTTGCATTTGGAAAAAAATGTACGATGATTAAGAAAAATTTAGCAACTTTGGAATTAACTATGATTAATAGAGAAATAAGTTGGCTAAGTTTCAATGAGCGTGTTCTTCAAGAAGCGCAAGATTCTAATACGCCTTTAATTGAACGTTTTCGTTTTTTGGGAATCTATTCGAACAATATGGATGAATTTTTTCGCGTTCGTGTAGCTAACATCAAACGAATGATTTCTACAAAAAGAAATGAAATTCAAGGTTTTGAAGGCACAGCAGCAGAGTTGTTAGAAAAAATTAGAAAAATTGTAATTGCACAGCAAAAAGATTTCGAGTCGTGTTATTTCAATTTAATTACAGAATTAGAAAAAGAAGGTATTTTTCAATTACGTGAAACGAATCTTAGTGCAATTCAGAAGAAGGAACTTATAACTTACTTTCACAAAGAATTGAAACACGTTATTGTTCCTATCATATTAAAAACGAATGCAAAATTCCCAAAATTAAGAGATAAAAACATCTACCTTGCGGTGAAAATGCACACCACGAATAAACCTATTTATGCCCTAATTCAAATTCCCTCTAATTATCCTCGTTTTTATAGAATGAGTGAGGAGGGAAAAAACTACTTTATTTTACTTGACGATATAATTCGTTTAAATTTAGAAGCAATTTTCCCAATATTTGATTTTGAAAAAATTGAAGCATATACCTTTAAATTTACCAGAGATGCAGAACTAAATTTAGATGATGATTTGTCTGTATCCTTTGTAGAAAAATTGGAAAAAAGTTTAAAAAACCGCAAAAAAGGTGAACCAGTACGTTTTGTATTCGACCACGAAATGCCGATTGATTTACAACACTTTTTACTTAAATCATTAAATTTAAAATCCGGAATTAATACTATTCCGGGAGGTCGATACCATAACTTTAAAGATTTTAGTCGATTTCCTGACTTTGGGAAAAAGGAGTTGGTTTACAAAACACAAGAACCCCTAATTCATTACGAGTTGGAAGGTAAAAAAAGTTTAATAAAAACTATTCTTGAAAAAGATGTTTTGTTGCATTTTCCCTACCAGAGCTTTGACTACGTAGTTGATATTCTTCGTGAGGCGGCAATTGATCCATTCGTGAAATCAATTAAAATCAACATCTACAGAGTAACACAAGATTCACAAGTTCTAAATGCATTGATGAACGCAGTATCTAATGGGAAGGAAGTAGTCGTTGTATTTGAACTTAAAGCACGTTTTGACGAGGAAAATAATATTAATTGGGCAGAAAGATTAAGGGAACACGGTGCTAAAGTAGTTTATGGATACAAAGACCTTAAAGTGCATTCAAAATTATTTCAAATAAGTAGAATTTATAAAGGCAAAGAACAATTAATAAGTTATGTGGGTACTGGTAATTTTCACGAAAAAACAGCACGTGTTTATACAGATATGGCACTATTAACATCACGAGTTAGTATTTCCAATGAGGTTAAACGAGTGTTTCGTCTATTAGAAAACATGAGTGAAAATACACACTTTACACATTTAATGGTATCGCCTTTCAACAATAGAAGGAGGATTTCTGCAATGATTCAACAGGAAATTAATACTGTTAAAAAAGGCGGACATGGATTAATTCAAATGAAATTAAATAACCTTGTGGATATAAAGTTAATTGAAAAATTATATGAAGCAAGTAAAGCTGGAGTTAAAATTCAATTAATCATAAGAGGTGTTTGTTGTTTGGTGCCTGGAATAAAACATAAAAGTGAAAATATTGAAGTGATCAGTATTGTTAGTCGTTATCTGGAGCATACCCGTTTTATGATTTTCCATAGCGAAAATAATTCCAAATATTTTTTAACGTCAGCAGATATCATGGAACGAAATCTTGACCGTAGAATCGAGGTTGCCGTGCCTATTCAAAGTAAAAATCTTCAAGAAAACATCCAGTTTCTTTTTGATAAACAATGGAATGATAACGTAAAAGCCAGAATTGTTGATAAAAAACAAAGAAACAAATTTAGGCCTCAAATAAGTGGTGAAATACATAATGCACAAGTAGAATTGTATCAATATTATCAAGAAAAGGCTAAATTACTTTAGTTAAGAAAAATTAAAACAAGCCTCCCTGCACAAAACCTAAATCAAAACCTAAATGTTTGTAAGCTTTTTCAGTTGCTTTTCTACCACGTTGTGTTCGAATTAAGAATCCTTCTTGAATTAAGAAAGGTTCATAGACTTCCTCTAAGGTTCCAGCATTTTCACCGATCGCAGTTGCAATAGTCGTTAAACCGACTGGACCACCAGAAAACTTATCAATGATGGCTTTAAGAATTCGATTATCCATTTCATCCAAACCATAAGCATCTACATTGAGTGCATCTAAGCCATAATTGGTTATTGCCAAATCAATTGAACCATTTCCTTTAATTTGAGCAAAATCTCTAACCCTTCTTAGCAAGGCATTTGCAATTCTGGGTGTACCCCTACTTCTACTTGCAATGGAATAAGCGGCTTCATCATCAATAGGAATCCCCAATAAATCAGAGGAACGTTGAACAATTAGAGTTAATGTTTTAGAATCATAATATTGTAAACGTGAGTTTATTCCAAAACGAGCACGCAATGGCGAGGTCAATAAACCAGATCTTGTGGTAGCACCAATTAATGTAAACGGATTTAATGCAATTTGAATAGTTCTCGCATTTGGACCACTATCAATTAAAATATCAATTACATAGTCTTCCATTGCTGAATATAAATATTCTTCAATAACGGGGCTTAAACGATGAATTTCATCAATAAACAAAACGTCTCCTTTATCAAGATTTGTTAACAGGCCCGCCAAATCACCTGGTTTGTCCAGAACCGGACCACTTGTTATCTTGATTCCAACACCCAATTCATTTGCTATAATATTACCTAAAGTAGTTTTACCTAATCCTGGAGGACCATGTAATAAAACATGATCTAAAGGCTCATTACGCTGTTTCGCTGCTTGAACAAAAACTTCCAAATTCTCAACAACACTTTTTTGACCTGCAAAGTCTGATAACATTTTTGGTCGTAAGACCTTATCATACTCTTTGTCTGAATTTTCCTCTACTTCTTTTCGATAATCAAATGATTCTTCTTCCACGTTAGAATTTTTTTCAAAGATACAAAAAGCATTAAACAATTAAATAATTACAAAAAGAAAAAGGACTGAAATTATTCAGTCCTTTTAAAAAAATATAAAATATCTATATTTTAATGTCCTTCTTCCTCACCCTCTCTTAAAGGAACGATTTGAGTTACGTAATCTTCTTCATATCCTGGCTTAGAATAATCATAAGGCCATCTATGTACTTCTGGAATAGCACTTGGCCAGTTTCCATGAATATGTTCAACTGGAGTAGTCCATTCCAAGGTATTAGATTTCCAAGGATTTTCAACTGCAACAGGCCCTCTATATATACTGTAGAAGAAATTAAACAAGAAGAAACCTTGACCAATTGCTGCTATGATAGCAAAAACAGTCACAATCACATTCAAATCCATGATCATTTCAAAAGAACTTGAATCAAATTCACCATACACTGAATAATCATAATATCTTCTCGGTGCGCCAGCTAAGCCGACAAAGTGCATTGGGAAAAACACCCCATAAGCACCAACAATCGTAACCCAAAAGTGAGCGTATCCCAAACGTGTATTCATCATTCTACCAAACATTTTTGGGAACCAATGATACACACCAGCGAACATTCCGAAAACTGCTGACATACCCATTACAATGTGGAAGTGAGCAACAACGAAATAAGTATCATGCACAGCAATATCTAACGCAGAATCCGCTAGGATAATTCCTGTTACACCACCTGTAATGAAAGTTGAAACCAAACCGATTGCAAACATCATTGCTGGAGTTAACACCAAACTACCTTTCCACAATGTTGTTAAGTAGTTAAATACCTTAACAGCAGACGGAATTGCAATTAACAATGTTGTAAATACAAAGACACTACCAATAAAAGGATTCATACCTGTAACAAACATGTGGTGACCCCAAACAATAAAGGAAAGGAAACCAATTGCTAAAATAGATCCAATCATTGCTCGGTATCCAAAAATAGGTTTTCTTGAATTTGTTGCGATAATCTCAGAAGACAATCCTAAAGCAGGTAACAATACGATGTAAACCTCAGGGTGACCTAAGAACCAAAATAAATGCTGATACAATAAAGGAGAACCACCATGGTTTTCCAACATTTCACCACCAACGATGATATCAGAGAGGTAAAAACTTGTTCCAGCAGATCTATCCATCAACAACAATAATGCTGCCGACAATAAAACTGGGAAAGATAAAACACCTAAAATAGCTGTTACAAAGAACGCCCAAATAGTTAAAGGCAATCTTGTCATTGACATTCCTTTCGTTCTTAAATTTAAGACGGTAACGATGTAGTTTAATGAACCAAGTAATGAAGATGCTATGAAAATAGCCATTGAAACCAACCACAATGTCATACCTAATCCAGAACCCTCAACTGCTTGCGGCAATGCTGATAATGGAGGATAGATTGTCCATCCAGCCATGGCAGGTCCAGTTTCAATAAACAAAGAAAACAACATGATCGTTGATGACAAAAAGAACATCCAATAAGAAAGCATGTTCAAGAAGCCTGAAGCCATATCTCGTGCACCAATTTGAAATGGTATCAAAAGATTAGAAAAAGTTCCAGATAAACCTCCTGTTAACAAGAAGAATACCATGATTGTACCATGAATTGTAACCAATCCTAAATACATATTTTCTTTTAAAACTCCACCTGGTGCCCAAGTTTCACCTAAAAACATGCTTAAGAAGTCAGAACTCTCTCCTGGCCAAGCCAATTGAATTCTGAACAAAATAGATAATAACATAGCTACAAGACCCATGAAAACAGCAGTCAAAAGATACTGTTTACTAATCATCTTGTGGTCCATACTAAAGATATACTTTGATACAAAACCTTCATCGTGGTGTTCATGATGATGGTGATCTCCGTGATGACCGTGTGCTTCGTGTGCTAAAGCTCCCATTTATTATTGTTTATTTAAGATTAATAATTATTTTACTGCAACAACTGTAGTATCAGCCGGAGTACCAGTAGTTTCTACTGGTGCAACTGGTGCTGCCAAAAACTGATCTTTAAAAGTAGTTTTTGTTTTCATCCAAGCCTTGTATTCAGCAGGTGAATCAACTACTACAATCATTTTCATTTTATAATGTGCACCACCACAAATTTTGTTACACATTAATACATAATTGAACTTATCATCTTTTTTACGCTCTCTCATTTCCTTTGTTGTAATAGAAGGCGTAACTTTAAGTCTTGTTACTAAACCAGGCACTGTATTCATTTGTGCTCTAAAATGTGGAAAATATGCAGAGTGAATTACGTCTTTTGCTCTAAAAGTCATTTCATATTCTTTGTTAACACAAAGATGTAAAGTGTCTTTTTGAATAATATCATCGTAAGCTAAAGCATCATTCTTTTTGTTATGGCGTGCTTTCATTTGAACCAACATTCTTAATAAGCGAGTTTTACGGTCCAAATCTTGTTCCATTTTAACTCTTTCCTCAGGAACAAAAATTAACTTAGGATCGTTTAATTTTTTTTCAAGTAACTCAATTCCTAATACAGAACCATCAGCCTTACCATACTCCATCAAACGAATTGCTGAATCTAAAGTAGCCTCAGTCAATAAAGCTAACTCATTTTCTTGTGTTGTAGCTTTATAATCAAACAAACCTAATTTGTTATCCTCTCCTGAGTAACGAGCTGTCCAATCAAATTGTTTTGAAAACAACTCAATTTTAATCGCTTCTTTCTTAGACTCACCAGTAACATCATTCCAAGTTTTTAAACCTAAGATAATGATAACAGCCAAAACAACCGCAGGAACTACAGTCCATAATAACTCTAATTTATTATTATGAGGATACCAATATGCCTTAACACCTGGTTTTCTAACATATTTGAATGCAAAGTAAAACAACAATGTATTAGTTAAGAAAAATACAATTGTTATGATTACAAAATTCAAATCCAACAACCAGTCTGTTTCAACTCCATGAACCGAAGCAGCATCTCCCCTACCTGTCCAACCATAAGTCAACATTAGATAAATAAATCCAATGTAGAACAAGAACATGAAAACAAGCATCAAATTACCATTCAAACGGTTATCTCTGTTTGTAATATCTTCCTCACGTCTATTTCTTAACTTGGATGAAAGCTCGTATACTCTAACTAGCTGCGCAACAGCAATTATACCTAATACGATGACGATTAATGTTACCAATTTAAAACTCATTTTAATTTAATCTAAGAATGAATAATTATTTATTAAATTTCGTGATGAATACTCTCATCTAAGAAAGGGTGATTTTTTACTGTAAGTGGCGCTTTTGTTAAGTTCGTCAAAATGACTTTGATAAACAAACCTAGTACCAAAAGCATCATACCAATTTCCATAAATCCGATACTTGCATTTGGACCCATTGAACCAGCCATTATCATGATGTAAACATCCATCCAGTGACCGAACAAAACAACTACACCAACAAAACTAAGAATACCAGCATGTCTTTTAGCATCTCTTGACATCAACAATACCATTGGGAAGGCAAAGTTAATCAAGAACATTCCAAAATATAGAAATTGAAAATCTTTAATACGTGTTAGATAATAAGTAGTTTCTTCAGGAATATTTGCGTACCAAATCAACATGAACTGAGAAAACCACAAATAAGACCATAAGAAAGAGGTAGCAAACGTCCACTTACCGATATCATGAATATGACTTTCGTTAACATTTGGTAAATAACCTTGTTTTTTTAAATAAAGAGTTAAAGTTACTAACACAATCATAGTTGAGCACCACATTCCAGCGAATACATACCAACCAAATAAAGTTGAGAACCAGTGAACATCAATTGACATAATCCAATCCCAAGCAGAAGTAGAACTAAATACCGCAAAGAAAACCAAAAATAAGGCACCTTTTTTGTAATTAGCAAAGTGAATATCTGTACCACCAACTTCATCTTCTAATAAAGAACGTTTTTTGAAACCTCTCCAAAAAATGAAATAGGTAGCCAAATAAACAATTGTTCTAATCCAAAAAAACATTTTATTTAAGTATCCTGCTTTACCAGCAATAATTGGATCGTGATTTACCACCTCAGAGTCCATCCAAATATAGATGTGTGCTCCATCCATCAAAGTTATTATTAATAATGTAACCAACATCATAATGATTCCAACAGGCAAATAACCTGTTAAAGCCTCAATAACTCTTTTAACAGAAGCATACCAACCAGTTTCAGTAGCATATTGAAGCGCTAAAAAGAATAATGCACCTAAACCAATTGCAAAGAAAAAGAAACTATTGATTAACATGTTACCAAGAACACGCTGACCAAGATGATGACCATGATCATGACCGAACTCTAGAGCGATACCAATACCTGTAAATAGCAAACCAACTGCCATTAAGACAATAGTAAACAGATTTGCTTTTTTTGTAATTTTAAATTCCATTGTTAACTATGTTTCTTGTTATTTTTTTGGAGTAACTGGTGCCACAACTTTCGTTGTATCACTTGAATTTGACACTGCACTTAAACCATTTGCATCAAACGTTCCGTAAGCTGCATTTTGAAATTTACGAATGTAGTGAACTAAGGTCCAAATTTCTTTTTTATTAACCATCGATGCATGAGAACCCATTGCCCCTTTTCCATAATAAATAGAGTAGAACATTTGACCATCCCCTAGTGCAGTGCGGTCAGCATAAGCAGGAACACCACTGTATGCGCCACTAGCAACCATCGGTCCGTTTCCATCACCTTTTTCTCCATGACAATGCATACAATTTGCAGCGTATAATTCTTTACCTTTCTTAAACATCTCTTCAGAATTCTCTGCAGTTAATTTTAAAGGGTTTTTATCATTCAATGCTTGATTGTATTCGTAATCTACTTCAGTATTTGATGTAAAATTCCAACCAAACAAACCATGCGTAGTTGCAAATGCAGGCGCTGGTAAACGATGATATGGTAACATCATCATTACATTTTCCTTGTCAGTACCATAAAATGGAATGGTATTACTCGGAGGAGTCATTGCAGATTGTTGATTAGAGATATCAGCATTAAGCCTTCCTCTCACTTCACCATAATCAACATATGGCTCAATTGCAGGAGAACGATACATATCTGGCATGTATTCTAATCCAGCGCTATCAGGATTAGAAGAACAAGATTCAAATGCAAATCCTACTGCTAATACCAATGATACTTTTCCTACTATTTTTACAATTTTATTCATCGTTTCGATAAATTATCTATGTTGTCCAAAGACAAACTATTTAACTTCTTTTTGATCTATTTCACTAACCCCAGTAGAATTCAACAATTCATGAATTTCTTCACTTGTGAATTTCGAATTTTCAGACATTCTTAATTCCATAACGAATTTATCATCTGTGGTTCTAGGATCTGGATTTGAAGCAATCATTCCTGGTAAAGTCTTATTTCTCAACAAATAAGTAATCGCCATTCCGTGAGCAGCACAAAGTACTGTAAACTCAAATGTTACTGGAATAAAAGCAAGAATATTATCAAGGTAAGTAAAATTTGGTTTACCACCAATATTCATTGGCCAATCCACAATCATGAAATAACGCATTCCAAGTGTAGCAATCATGGTACCTGTAATACCATATAAGAAAGCCATAATTCCTAAACGAGTATTTTTCACACCAATGATAGGATCAATCCCGTGAATTGGGAATGGTGAAAAAACTTCAGCTACTTTAATTCCTTTTGCAACTAAGACTTTTGCACTATCTTTAAGTACATCGTCATCGTCATACATTGCATATATTATCTTTTCTGCCATGATTTTTATTAATGATGATTAGAATTATCGTGATGCGTATCAGGTGCATTTTTGTAAGACTCACCTGAAGATTTTAATATTGTTTTCAACTCAGCAATTGGTAAGACTGGGAAGAATCTAGCAAACAATAAGAAGAAAACAAAGAATAATCCAATTGTTCCGATATATACACCAATATCAATGTGACTTGGGTAATGCATAGACCATGAAGATGGCAAATAATCTCTGTGTATAGAAGAAACGATAATTACATATCTTTCAAACCACATCCCGATGTTTACAACAATTGAAATAAAGAATGTAAAATATAAACTTCTTCTCAATGGTCGAATCCACATTAATTGAGGAGAAATTACGTTACATGTCATCATTGACCAATATGCCCACCAGTAAGGACCAGTTGCTCTGTTTATAAATGCATACGCCTCATATTCAACACCAGAATACCATGAGATAAATAACTCTGTGATATATGCTGTACCAACGATAGAACCTGTAACCATGATTACAATGTTCATATATTCAACGTGTCTTGTGTGTATGTATGCCTCTAAACGCATGGCTTTTCTCATTACCAACATCAAGGTTTGAACCATTGCGAAACCAGAGAATACCGCACCAGCAACGAAATATGGAGGGAAAATTGTTGTATGCCATCCCGGAATAACAGAGGTAGCAAAGTCAAATGATACAATGGAGTGAACCGAGAATACAAGAGGAGTAGCTACACCAGCTAAAACCAAAGATACTAACTCAAAACGATTCCAGTTTTTCGCTCTTCCAGACCATCCAAAAGATAAAATAGAATACATTTTCTTTGGGATAGGTCTTTTTACTCTATCTCTTAAGGTTGCAAAATCAGGAATCAACCCAATGTACCAGAAAATTAAGGATACAGAAAGGTAAGTTGAAATTGCAAACACGTCCCAAAGTAATGGAGAGTTAAAGTTAACCCACAAGGATCCAAATTGATTTGGTAAAGGGAACACCCAATATCCTAACCACAAACGACCCATGTGAATCAATGGAAATGTTCCCGCCATAAAAACGGCGAAAATTGTCATCGCTTCCGCAGAACGGTTAATAGCCATTCTCCATTTTTGTCTGAAAAGTAAAAGTACCGCAGAAATTAATGTTCCGGCGTGACCAATACCTACCCACCAAACGAAGTTAGTGATATCCCAAGCCCAACCAATTGTTTTGTTTAATCCCCAAACACCGATACCTGTACCTAATAAATACATGATACAACCAACTCCGTAAAGTCCGATTATCAATGCGATTGCAAACAAAACATACCATTGTCTTGGTGCCTTATCCTCGATAGGTTTACAAACGTCTTCCGTAATTTGGTGATACGTTTTATGACCTAAAATTAGAGGTTCTCTTATTGCTGATTCCTTATGCATTTCGACCTATTTTATTCTAATTAATGATGAGCTTTTTTATCTATCTTTTCAGCACCGTGGTGAGCTGTAGTTTCAACAACTTGTAATTTTTTCAAATCAGCATTGTTTTCGTTTCTTACTTTCACTTTGTACCAAACATTTGGTTTAACACCTACCTCTTCTAGAGCTTGATATGATCTCTTATCGTCTGCACTTTTTCTAACCATGGATTTGATGTCGTTCCAGTCACCTACTGTGATTGCATTTGTTGGACAAACATCCGAACAAGCTGTAGTAACATCTCCATCAACTACTGGTCTACCTTCTTTCTTAGCAACTAATTTTCCAGCTTGTATTTTTTGAACACAGAAAGAACATTTTTCCATCACACCACGAGTTCTAACTGTAACATCTGGGTTTAATACCATACGCCCTAAGTCATCTTGTGCAGGATTCACTTGTGTGAATTTTTTGTAAGATGGATAGTTGAACCAGTTAAATCTTCTCACTTTATAAGGACAGTTGTTAGCACAATATCTCGTACCGATACATCTGTTGTAAGCCATTTGATTTAAACCTTCGTTACTATGCGTTGTTGCAGCAACTGGACAAACAGTTTCACAAGGAGCATGATTACAATGGTGACACATCATTGGCATGTGAATTACTTTTGGATTTTCAGCAGCAATTTCAGCTTTTGCATAATCAAAAGTATCTTTATCTTTTCTTAAACCAATAGTAGCCTCTTCTTCTGATGCAAAATATCTATCTATTCTTAACCAATGCATTTCACGACCTCTACGAACTTCATCTTTACCAACAACAGGAACGTTGTTTTCAGATTGACAAGCTACTAAACAAGAACCACAGCCAATACAAGAAGAAAGATCAATTGTCATTCCCCAACGGTGACCAATTTTTTCTACAGGATGAGCATCCCATAAATCAAATTTCGACATTTCTTCAGAAACGTGTTCACCTTTTTCATTCATTGTTTGAAGCATATACGCAGGGTTGTATGCCTCTTTGTCTTTATTTTTAAAGATATCTAAAGTAGTTTCACGAACGATTGAACGTCTCGCCATCACCGTATGATGAATTTGCGTAGCAGCAATCAAATATGTTTCACCTTCAACTTTAGTCATTGTACCTTCACAAGAGAAACAGTAAGAACCATTATCAAAACAAGACATTCTAAATGCATTTTGACCAATTGGTTTTTTATTACCATTTTCATCTTCATCGTAACCACCATATTCTTTCGTTTGGAAAGCAGCGTTACCAATATTTTCATTGTTTGCACCTCTTCCGTATCCTAAGGCAATTCCAATTGTTCCTGGAGCTTGACCTGGAGATGGATAAACAGGTAATTTATATTCAGTTCCACAAACTTTCACAGTAGCCATGTTTAAACCAGACTCTTGATCAAATTTAGTAGCATAAATATCACTTCCACTCGCATCCTTCATTTCTGTAGGATTCATAGTGATGTAGTTGTCCCAAGTAACTTTAGAAACAGGATCTGGTAACTCTTGTAACCAAGGATTCGCTGCTTGAATACCAATACCTATTCCAGCTTTTTGATACAATACAACCTCTAAACCTTTACTAGCTTTTATTTGCGAAGATAAACCACTTAAAGCAGCGTCCAAAAATGCAGGAGCACTAGGAGCAACAGCTGGCATATCAGAACATGAATTGTGAATCATCATATTCCAATACGTGTGTGTATCAGCGAATTCAGTTTGTAAAGCAAAACCAAAAGTAGTCCAGTTATTTTTAATTAAATCATAGAATACTTTTGAATCTTTCCCACCTCTTGAAGCCTTACCTGACCAAACCAAGAAAGATTCCTGAGCCTGAGCAGTATTATGTAAAGGTCTGATAGTTGGTTGAGAAATTGAATAATGATTCTCTTTTGGATTAAAATCATTCCAAGATTCCAATGCATGGTGATCTGGAGCGATGTATTTACAATTAGTAGCAGTTTCATCTGCATATTGCGATAATGAAACCGATAAAAAAATATTTTTTAAAGACTTAGCAAATTTATCGCCATTAGGCAAAGTATAAACAGGATTAACACCGTAAAAGAAAACAGCATCAGGACCTTTACCTGCAAGAACATTTCCAACAAATTTTTCCATTTTCTCATCTTCAGAAACGAAAAGAGAAACACAATTATTAATGTTTATTGTTTTGGTATATGCACCTAAAACAGAGTTTAATTTATTTGCAAGAATTTGAACTGCTTTGTTATTTGAACCAGCAACTACTAGAGATTCAGCTTTAGAACTTTTTAAAGATTCAAATGCTAAATCAGCAATTTTCTTAGCTTGTTCATTCAATTTTGTGCTAACACCAGAATTAACTCCGAATTTGCTTAACAAGTAGGACAATACGTTCGCTTCTTCTGATGGTTTGATCATTCCACGATAATCAGCATTAGATCCCGAGATTGACATGATAGACTCAAACTGGAAATGTTTAGACATCCAAGCATTATCAGGATTTCTATTAACAGCATATTGAGCTTGATATTCTGTAGCAAGTAACCATGTACTCAAGAAATCAGCTCCTATTGAAACGATAGTTTTAGCTTTGGAAAAATCGTAATCAGGTATAAAACCGTTTGTATCTAAATCTCTGCGCAATGTTAAACCAAAGGACTCTTTGTTGGCTTGACGCATTCCAGCGTAAGAAACAGCATCGTATTGAATGTGCTCAAAAGAAGTACCTTCTGCATTCCCTTTATTTACATGTGCTTTAAGCGCTTCAATAGTTGATTGCGTTGAAGGAGAAATAATTGAGTTAGAAACTAATACAACTTTTCCATTCTTAGCAATAATATCATTCAATTTAGATTTGATATCACCATCAACATCTGCCCACGATTTTACTTTCCCGTTAATTGTCGGTGAGGTTAGTCTAGCAGAATCATATAAAGGTAAAACCGAAGCAATAATTTGAGGATTTGTAGATCCTTTAGTAAAACCAAAATCCTTATTTCCTTTGATAAAAATTGGACGACCTTCACGTGTCTTAACCAAAATACTTGCGTAAGAAACTCCATCATAATAGGTAGAAGCATACCAAGTTGGCATACCTGGAGTTACGTTTTCTGGTTTATTTACGTAAGGAATTGCTTTCACCACTGGTGCTTCACAAGCTGCAACAGTTGCTGCGGCAACACTAAATCCTAAAAATTTTAAGAAATCTCTTCTTGCCGTTGAAGTTTCCTTCAAATTTTCATCAGATAAAAATTCGTCAACAGACATAGATTGAGGAAACTCTTGGTCTCTTTGTTGTAAAAACTCTGGAGTTTCATTCAACTCTTCAAGACCTTTCCAATATTTTCTATTCATTTCCATATGCTTTTAAGCCTTCTGTAATATTATTAATTGTGCTATCTTAGTAGTGACATTTTGCACATTCCCAACCACCTAATTCTTTCACTGTAACCTTACCGTCTTCAAGGTATTGATTGTATAAAGTCTTGTCGTTGTTCATTAAACGTCTGTGAATTTCATTGTAGTATCCATCATTTTTTGTATCTAAAGATCCAGCTGAAATTTCTTTCTCACCGTGACATTCGATACACCATCCCATAGTTAAAGTTGGTTTTGTCAATGGAACATTACCTTCAATTTTATTCAATTCTGAAACTGGAACTACACGTGCAACATCTTTTTGTTTGGTCATATCACCATGACATTGTTTACAATCTAATCCACCAACAACAACGTGCTGAGAGTGATTGAAATAAACGTGATCAGGTAAAACGTGTACTTTATTCCATTTGATTGGCTTTGACTTACCAGTGTAAGATCCTGCACCTTCAGTTGACCATCCTGCCGCATCATAAATTTTAGCAATTTGTTCTTGTTGAGCAGGAGTTCTACCGTTTACTTGTTTGTGGCAATTCATACAAACATTCACTGTTGGAATTCCAGCAGATTTTGATTTTGTAACAGAATTATGACAGTACTTGCAATCGATTCCATTAACACCAGTGTGGATATCATGAGGAAATGCAATTGGTTGAGAAGGTTGATATGCTTCAACTACTCCAATGTTCCCAAGACCTTGAACACCTGTTACAATCATCGCGATGGCAAAGGCAACAATGGTAACCCCTACATATCTTTTGTATTTCCAGTGCCAAATTCTTAATTCTTCAAAATAGCTTTTCGAATCATCTTCACCGTTTTCATTTTCATTTACCGCAGATTTTAACTGGCGACGAACACCTGAAACCGCTGCAATAATGATAGCAAAAATCAACCCTAAAGTTAACCAAATCCAAGTTGAACTACCTTCTTCCTCTTCGCCTTCAACAGCTGCACCTTCAACTGGGGCAGCACCACCGTCAGCAGGACCTGCAGCAGCAGGATCAGCTTGAGCATCAACCCAATCAAAAATTGCATCAATTTCTTCCTTCTTTAACTCAGGAAAAACACTCATTGCAGTTGGAGCCCAAGTAGAAACTGTTTGAGCATACGGATCAGATGCAGCAGCAGCAGACCAATTGTTTACCCATTGGTAAATTGACCCTTCTTTTGCTCCACCATCAGACCATTTTTTACGTACCTCAAAAAGTTTTGGTCCCGTACCATTTTTGTGTGGTTGGTGACAAGTAGCACATTTTGCTTTAAAAAGTGCTTCGCCTTGCGCGTTCGCTTTGAAAGTTCCAGTCAAAAACAACACTATTGCTGCACTGAAACATAATGTTTTAATACTTCTAAACATCTGATTTATAGATATCTTCATTTAAAATATTTTTTGTCTTATGTCCTAAAAACACTTTATGACGTTGGCAAATTTAGTATAATCAACAAATGTAATGACATTTTTATGACAATTTTATTGATTTTTTTATTAATTTAGAATTATTCTAAATAAAGGGATTATGAATATTTGAAAAATTTACTTTATTAACAATTTATAAAATAATCATTTAGAGAATAAATAATGCTAAAAAACTAGAAAAACCAATGAGCTCAAAAAGATTGGATTACTTAAAAGACCAATCATAGGTATCTATTTCATGTAAGCAAGCTGTTAATAAGTCGATACTGCCTGTGATATCATCCTTATGTGCCATTTCAATAACTTGATGTAAATGCCTTGTTGGAATTGAAATTGCTCCTGTAATCGAACCACCCTGTGTCATACGTTGAATTCCAGCAGTATCAGTGCCTCCAGCGGTTAAAATTTCAGCTTGCCACTTGATTCCATTTTTCTCAGCAGTCTTTTTCATGAAATCCACCATTCGATAATCACAAATTGTTGATGCATCCATAATTTTTATGGCAGTACCATCACCTAATTTGGTAATCATTTCATGTGCAGCTGCTCCAGGTAAATCAAAAGCAATAGTGGTATCTAAACCAAAACCAAAATCAGGATTCACCTTTAGGGCAGAAACATTGGCTCCACGAATTCCAACTTCTTCTTGCACAGTAAAAACACCATAAACATCAAAAGGAACTTCTTTATCCTTGAGAGATTTCATGGTTTCAATTAAAATAAAAACCGCCAAACGATTATCGAGCGATTTAGAATTCACACATTGACCCATTTCAATAAACTCGCGCTCTCGTGTAATCGGATCACCTATTTTTATATTTTCTAAAACCTCTTCTTTGGTCAAACCCGTATCAATGAAATAATCACTTAATTTGGCAACTTTATTTCGTTCGTCTGGAGACATAACATGTATTGGTTTGGAAGCCATAACACCGATAATATCTTTTTTTCCATGCACAATTACACGTTGAGCAGTTAATGTTTTTGGATCAAAACCACCTAATGTATGAAAACGGATAAATCCTTTATCATCAATGTGAGTTACCATGAAACCAATTTCATCCATGTGAGCGCCAACCATTATACGTTTATTCTCTTTGCCCTTTTTGATAGTATAAACATTTCCCATGTTATCAATTTCAATTTGATCAACATAAGGCGTTAGTTCTCTGATGACCAATTCACGAACTTTTTGTTCGAAACCAGGGGCGCCCGGAGTTGTACAGATTTCTGCCAATAATTTTGTATTCAATTGCATATATTTGGAATTTTAGATTATTAGATTGTAAGATTGCTAGATTATTAGACTACTAGATTGTTAGATTTTTAGACTTACGAAAACATAACAAACGCTCTGAATTACCTCGAAATCCAAAGGCTTGGATTCATTCGATTTACCTGTGAACCAATAACTTGATGAATTTCAAAATGAGCAACGGACAAAGATTCATCTTCTTTGATAACAAGTGAACCAATTGCTTGTTTGGTAGTAACTTTTGAGCCAACAGACACGTAAGCTTCTTGCAAGTTACTATAAACGGTTCTGTAATTTCCATGTTTAATAATTACCACTTTTCCAGCACCAGGGATAGCAAACACACTAGTAACTTCCCCTTCAAAGACAGCTCGAATCTGTGCTCCCTTATTGGCACTAATATCAATACCATTGTTGTTTGTAAATACATTTTTAATGGTAGGATGCGGATTTTTCCCATAAGATTCTGTAATTGTACCAGTGGAGACAGGCCAGGGTAAACGCCCTTTATTACTTTCAAAACCAGAATTCAACTCAAGCTCCTTTGGCTCAGTTAAGGTAAGATTCTCCTTGGTTTCATTGGTGGTTTTTGGCTCCTTCGTCTCCTTAGGTTCTTTTTTAGTACCACTTGGTTTATCCGGTTTTTTAGTTGGTTTTTTCTTTTTCTTTTCCAGAGCAGCCAATTCGTTTGCTATTGCATTGTCAATTTTCCGTCTAACTTCGTTTTTTTGAACTTCGTCCTTTTGAATTTTGGCTAAAAGTTGTGCTTCCTGATTTTTTAGCTGGGACAAGGTTTTTGTTTGAACCTCTTTGTCTTTCAAAATTTCTTGCTTTTCTTTTCTTTTTTCAGAAGCAATTTGTTCTTTGTAAGTTTTTTCAGAAAGCAAATCACCTTTTTCCTTGGCGATCAACTTTTTATGTTGAAGAATAATTAATTTCTGTTTACGTTGTATCTCGGCAATTTTATCCAAATACTTTTTTCTTTTGAGTGCCTCATAGTATGAATTAGAAGAAAAAATATACATCATTTTAGCATCCTTACTCCGTTTTTTATAGGCATAAATTACCAACTTTTTGTACTGAACACGAAGTTGAATTAATTTTTTCTCAAGATCTTTAATCTGATTGTTTTTCTGTTCGATTTTTAATTCTGTTCCTCGAATTTGATTATCGAAATTAAGCAACAATTCCTCTCGAAATTTCACCTGATGATCAATCAATTTTAATTCATTAAGAGTAGCTTCTGTGGTAATTTTGGTTTTATCAAGAAGATTTTTAGTGTTTTTTATGCTTTTTTCAAGACGTTCTTGTTCTTTCTTTAATTTATCAGTACTCTTCTGAGCAAAAGAAAAATTTGCAACAAAGATCGCAACAAAAAACAACTGATATTTATTCACATTCTTCATATCCTTCAGGAATAACTAAAAAAAGCGTTTGTGGTACATTAATTTCAACTTTTTCATATTCCATGTCAATTTCAATGACATTTCTTGGAGTATAAATTTTGATAAACACCTCATCAGGAACTAAGTAAGAAGAAACTTCTTGTCTCTCAATAAAATTAACTTCAATTTTGGCAGTATCTGCAATACTTTCAACCTCAATTTTAGACAAACTTTTTAAATCTTGGTTGATGTAATATTTAATAAAAATATCATCTTGAAGTTTTTCTTTTTTGTCTGATTTTTTTATTTCCCTTTTTCGATGAGAGGAGATAATGTAGTTGTAAGGATCATGAATTTGAAAATACTTTTGTTCGACATCGTAAGCAAGTGGCAGACCAAGAATGATTTCTTCAACATTTTTATAATCAAAGGCGATTCCAAAATTCTCTTTGATATAATTTAATTTTGTTTTAGTAAAACATTTAGATTTTTTATTCAAAATTGTTAAACTATCTGGAGTTAATATGGAGTTTACAATTGGAATAGATGCAAAAGTTATGAGCGCATTTATAGCACTATCTTTTACCAATCGGATGGATGTTTTAAAAGAAACATTTTGAGAAGTGTCGGTATACCTCGTTGAAATTTTTGAATAAAAATAGGTAGGTTTATTTAGGCTAATACTATCTAAAGCATCAAGCAAATCACTTGTTTTTTTTCTTTCAACTTTGACAAGATTCTCACCAACTATTTTTTTTGAGCAAGAAAACAAGGTAAAAACCAAGCATATACTTGCAAACACAAGTTTAATACTGCGGTTCATAATATTTCTTTTTTTCAATTTTATCACTTAAAACTTTATTAGACGACCCTAATTCCTTAGCTTTTTTCCATAACACTAAAGCCTCATCTATTTTGGAAAGGAAAAATAAGGCGTCACCTTTGTGTTCAATTAGGTGCTTATCATTTGGACTAATTGCTAATGCTTTTTCAAAATAATTTAAGGCTTCTTGGTAATTTTTCTGCTGCAACAAAACGTATCCATAGGTGTCTAAAAAATGAGATTCATTAGGCGAAACTGCAATCACTTCCTTAATCAAGTTTTCAGCTTTAGTTAATTCAATATTCGCTAATGCTAACCTATAAGCAAAATTGTTTTTATACAAGGTGTTTTTAGGATCAAGCTTTAATGCATTTTCATAAGCCATTATTCCTTCTTTTGCATTTTTAAGACCGAAGTATGCATCTGCTTTTTGAGCAAAGATTTCAGCTTTTAAAATTTTGTCGTTAGCAACTAATTCCTCTCCCAGCGTAAGCTTATCAACTGCTTCTTGGTATTGTTTTTCTTGGACAGCAGCTACACCAAAAAACAAATAAACCTTACTTATTGCCGGAAAATACTCTAAGCATTTTTTAGCATCAATGTATAAGTTTTTATAATCTTGCTGTTGATATTCCATTAATAATATCTGCTCCCAAATAGCGAATTTCGTTTGATCAAAACTCGCTGCCATTTTGAAATCAGCAAGCGCTTCCGGATTTTTAAGCTGTTTCAAATAAAAATCACCTCTAACGGTATAAACTCGTGCATCCTTTGGGTATTTATCCACTAAAATATCAGCCAACTGAAACATTTCTTTGTCTAAATTATACTGACTTTCAAACATGCTAAGTAAAATTTTCACTTTGGTATCTAATACAATATCGTCACAAGCAAAGGCTTTCAATAGTTCTTCATAGGATTTTGCTTTATTCCCCTTTTTATCATAATATTGGGCTAAAGCGAGATGCGCATTTCCGTTATTTGGTTGTGATTCTGCCAACTTAATAAGGTAAGTAAAAGCCTTTTCATCCTCCTTTTTGGCAAAATAAAAATCAACTAAATTTGCTAACAAATTTACATCACTTGGAAATGCTTCCAAGGCTTTTGTCAATTCAAGAATTGCTTTTTCTTCCTGATTAATTTTTTGATAAAGATTAAATTTTTCAATACTTAATTCAGGATTAAGACCAATTTCACTCTCAAGTTTATCTAAAGCTTTAACAGCTCCTGCCAAATCTCCTGACCTCATCAAAGATTCAGCATAGGAAAACAGCCAATCAACATTATTTGGTTCAATATCAGATAATTTCTTGAAGATTTTTGCTGATTCCTTGAAGTTTTGAGCCTCGAAAAGCATGTAGGCATATTCTTGTAAATACCATTTATTAGATGGATCAATTTTTACTGCCTTCTGAATGGCTTCACTCGATTTTGAAAGTTGTTTGGTTTGCAAATACAATTGTGAAAGCGCAAAACAAACTGCATCATCCTCTGGTTTTTGCAGCAAACAAGCCTCTAAAGCTAAAATTGCTTGAGGAAACTGACCTTTCTGTTTGAAGCGTAAACCCTCATGAAATTTTTCAATGTAAGGAAAATCAGCTTGACTCAATTGCCTAGTTTCAGTAGTTGACTGCTTCTTTGTTCCACAAGAGGAAACGATTCCCCATATTAAAAAGGAAAAGCAGACAAAAACTATTTTGAAACTCAATTTCATCTTAATCAATTGTAGAATAATCACTCAAACTAATGTCTTGTGCAGTTCCTTTAAATTTTGCAAAACTTCCCATCATGGAATTCACAATATTAGCAGAATTAACATTGGTATTTTTTTGCAAGATACTATTTTTTATAATACTATGATTGATTTGCGAATTATCACCAATTGAAACGTGAGGTCCGATTATAGAATTTATGATTTGCACATTTTCTCCAATAAAACACGGAGGAATAACGATGGAATCAATTAATTTTACAGAATTATGTATTAATGGAAGATTTTTTTCCATATCGAATTCCAAGACACGCTGATTGGTGTGCACAGTTACTTCTTTATTACCGCAATCTAACCACTCATCAACTTTACCTGGTTTAAACTTTTTACCTTTCTCTGTCAATCTTCTCAATGCATCAGGAAGTTGGTATTCACCACTTTTAATAACGGAATTATCGATTAAATAATCTAATTCAGTATGCAATTCTTCACCACTTTTAAAATAATAGGCTCCAATCATAGCTAAATCAGAAACAAAGGTTTGTGGTTTTTCAACAAAATCGATGATGTCGCCATCTGCATTCATTTTTACCACACCAAAAGCAGAAGGATCTTCAATTTGTTTTACCCATAAAATTCCATCAACACTTGGATCAATTTTAAAATCAGCCTTGAAAAGTGTGTCTGCAAAAGCAACAACAACTGGACCTTGCAACAATTCTTTAGCGCATAAAACTGCATGTGCCGTTCCCAAGGCTTCCAATTGATAAAATATTTTACCTTTTGCGCCTAATTTTGCAGCAACTTCAATTAATTCCTTCTCAACATCGGCACCGAAATCGCCAATTACAAAACCAATTTCAGTAATTTGTTCACTGCAAACCGATGCAATATCCTCCACCAAACGATGAACGATTGCCTTTCCTCCAACAGGAATTAAAGGTTTAGGAATAGTTAATGTGTGTGGACGCAACCTACTTCCACGTCCTGCCATAGGTATAATTACTTTCATAGTTCAATTTATTTTCCCGTACTGCCAAAACCACCGGCACCACGATTTGTATCACTTAAATTTTCTGCCTCCAACCAATTTGCTTGTTCCACTTTAGCAAAAACCAGCTGTGCAATTCTATCTCCATCATTAATGACAAAGATTTCAGAAGAAAGATTTACCAAAATTACACCAATTTCACCTCGGTAATCAGCATCTACTGTACCTGGAGAATTTAGTACGGTAATTCCGTTTTTTAATGCCAAACCACTTCTTGGGCGCACTTGGGCTTCATATCCTTGAGGAATTTCCAAAAACAAACCAGTTTTTACCAATACGCGTTCTAGCGGCTTAAGTTCCAGTTTTTCAGAAATATTTGCTTTTAAATCCAAACCCGCAGCACCAGAACTTTCATACTGAGGCAAAGGGTGATTCGAATTGTTTATTACTTTTACTTCCATCTTTAATAATTAGCTAATTAGCTGATTAAATAAATTAGCTAATTACTTCGCTTTTGCTTTTTGAATTAATTCCTCTGCTTGTTTAACATAAGCTGGATCTTTATCCTCTTCTGCTAATTTTTTAACTTGTTCAGCAGTAGCAATTGCACCTTTTTTGTCGTTTAATTCAAATTGAATTTTTGCTTTCAATAAGCCTGACCAATATGCACTTGGATTTAACTCAAAAGCTTTAGTCGCCCATTCAAGAGCTTTATCCATATCTTTTTTGTTGTCGTAATAATACTGAGCTGATTGGTGATAAGGACGTTTATCTTGAGCCATTGCAGCTTCAATGTTTTTCATCAACTTTTCGTCGATATCTACCGTGATGTCAAAAGAAACCTTTGTGTTTTCCCAAGTAAATTCTGTTGTAATCTGGGTAGTTTTAGTATTAGTAAATTGAATTGTAAAGGTTTCAACAAGGTCTGAAATTTTTTGAGTTTTCACCAAAATTCTTGCTGCATCTTCCGTTTCAGAGTAACCGTCAGAACCCCAAAGTGTTAAATTTTTATTAAAAATAATGGTCCAATCTTCTTTATTAGGAATTGTATAAACTGCATAAGTTCCGGCCTTAAGAGCTTGACCATTCACTTTAACATCTTCTGTAAAAGTCATTTTTGTTGAAGCATTTGCTCCTGTTCTCCAAAGTTCACCAAAAGGAACAACATCACCAAAAACCGTTCTTCCACTTTTACTTGGGCGAGAATATTCTACACTTACATCTCCCAAACCAACAGCTTGTTTAACAGACGCTAAAGGACTTTTTGCAGGAGTTTTTAAACCTTGAGCATTCATTTGAATTGAGCAAAATGCTAGGGCAATTATGATTAATTTTTTCATTTTGAAACGTTGAAATTTAGTTTATTAAGTTACAAATTTAATTTTTTTTAATTGATTAACCTCAAATCTACCACTAAAAGATACAATTTAAGCCAAAATTCTAATCTTTGTTCTTTTTCATCGCCAAAAAGAACCAAAAGTCTAGTGCTTGAAAACGCATCTACCTTTCAACAAACGACGCTAAAAAATCAAAACTCGCTGCACTCAAACACTTGATTTTTTTACGCTTACTTTTTGTGAAAGGTGCCAGATTTACGTTTTCGAGGCACAATAATTCTATCAAAACCAAAATTTTAACTCTTAAAAACAATTTAGAAATTAAAATTAACCTAATGACTTATCAATAAGTGTTTTGCTATTAATGAATATTTTACTCAAAACTTACTTGATTAAAGAAGTTTTTAGGACGATTTGAATTCATAAATTTGTTTCCGCCGTAGCAAATCAATTTCACCAAATTACCATTAATAATGAAAACTCGTTTCCAGCTCAAACCAGCATTAAATTCATAACCAATTCCCTCGAAGGCTTGAATTTTGTTTTGGTGAAGTATTTCATGAACTTTTGATTCTTCGGGTAAATCAATCACATCAGCAGCGTATTCAACTAAATTTTCATCCATTAATTTTTCTATTTCAATGATGTAGGTATTTCCCTGACCCATTTCTTGATAGACCAAACGAAAAACATTTAGGCTCGTATCAAGAATTGGTTTCCCACCAAAAATTGCGGAAAATTTATAAGTGGAATCCTGATATTTATATTTATTTTGTGCCAAAATCTTACTTTCTGCAACAGTTTTATTTTCAGAATAAGAAGCAACCACCTGCCTTAAGTCATAACCTTTCTTCCGTAGAAGGGAAATAACACCCTCATTACCAGCTAAATGCCCACAACCAATTGCAATAAAAAGTGATTTCTTTTTAATTAAGGTATCGATGCCGTTAACCATATTAACATTCCTACTTACAATTAATCGATCATAAGCATTTTTTGAATCACTCAGTTGGGATTGAATAATACTTTTAACCTGCTCAATATCCCCTCTTAGATAAGCAAGTAACAATTTATCTTGCACCAATTTTAACTGTTGTAAACTTTTTTGCGTTGGCGTTCTTTCGTAAACAGATTCAAAGGCTTCCATCTGTTCTTCAATAGTTTCCAAATGATAAAACTCCTTTTTAAGATTGTAGGCCAATTGCTGAAAATAGAGATCTAAAAATTGTGGTCTTCCGTCTTCAGTTCCATATTTAGTAAGACCTGCTTTTTTATTACTCGTATATGGATTTCCATTTGCATCAAATTTTAAGTCAACAGCATCTAATCTCATATCATATTGTGAAAACAACTGATAAATATCTGCTTCCAGAACGTATCCTTCCACTTGATATAAAGCAGAATAAGTGCTATCAGAAAGTTTAAAAACTCGGGGATCATTGGAATGATAACTTCCAAAAAGATAACTTGGCTTCTTTAATCCATTTCCTGTAATTTGCCATAATAATTGATGGTTACTTTCAATAAGTTGCGCATTCAAACGAGTAAAAATCATTTGAAAAACAATAAGAAAAGTAAAGGAAATAATTTTGCACATGCAATAAGTTCTTGCTATTATTATACCAAAATTACGGAATTTTTTGTTAATCAGGTAAAAACTACATGGCTGCAATGCATTCTTCTCTAATTTTCCAAATTTCATCGGGAGAAAAGAGAAGATTTTTTCTTTTTAACCAGGATTCTATATAATGTTTATGAATCATTGGTTTCCAATCAATTAGTTGCTGAGATTCACATCTTTGTTCTCTAACGAGAAATGGTTCAAATTTTGAAAGTTCGCTTTTTGTACTTGTAAAATCAAATCTTTGTCCTTGAAAACGCAAAAATGAATGTGCTTCTGGAATATGATCTAAATTATGCTTTTCTAAAACCGCTTTTACCTTGGGATGAAAATCTCTATTCATCAAAAATATACCGACCATTAATTCTATTTCTTGAATCGAATTGATTTCTACGATTTCTTGCAGTAATCCGTGTTTACTTGAGCAAGTGCCTTTTTTTTCTTTAAAAACAAGTGAAAAATCGGATCTATTCTCATTTCTACCATAAGGCAATGCTTGCACAAATGAAATTAGCTCATGGAAAGTACTAATTTGATTTTCATTAAGATAAGTCTCGTATTTTCCTTTTTCAAGAATTTTAAAATCAAGTAATTCTAAGGACATTTTGGGCAGTATTTTTTTAGACAAAACCTTTATTTGAACAACTGTTGCATATTAAATTTATCTGTAGAAACAGTTTTCGTTTCATCCACTTGAATTTTTTTTGAGAAAATAAACACCCCACCCTTTACTTTTCCTTCGAAACGCAATTTTAGTTCCTTCTTACCAGCAAACTTTAGCATGGAAAACATGGCACCATCAACCAATTTAATTCTTATTTTACTTTCGTATGTTCCTTCCCTTTTCTTTTTGAATTTTACCTTTTTGTCCATAAAAATGGTAGCCATTTGTGTATCTTCCACAAATAAATTTAATTTGGAAGGCTTAACTTTGATGTTAAATCCATTTTCATTTTTTAGTTTGAAGACAAGGTTTACCAGCAATTCGTTATTTTCAAATTTTTCAATCTTATAACTTTCCATTCCTGAAAAACTTGGTTCTTCGAATTCACAGGAAACAAAAAATAAACTTAAAAATAAGAGAGGAATTAAGAATTTCATCAGTTTGATAATTTATTAAATTCATGGTAGAAATGAGGGATAGTTTCAATTCCTTTGTAAAAATTGAATAAACCATAATGTTCATTTGGTGAATGAATTGCATCACTGTCCAAACCAAAGCCCATCATAATTGTTTTTAGACCCAAAACTTGTTCAAAAAGAGCGATAATTGGAATACTTCCGCCACTTCGAACTGGAATTGGTTTTTTCCCAAAAGTTTTTTCATAGGCATTACTAGCAGCTTGGTAAGCAATAGAATCAATTGGAGTAACTACTGGCTCACCCCCATGGTGCGGATTAACTTTTACTTTAATTCCTTGGGGAGCAATGGATTCAAAATGTTTTTGAAATAATTCTGTAATTTCATCCGGCATTTGATGTGGCACCAAACGCATTGAAATCTTGGCATACGCTTTAGAAGCAATTACTGTTTTAGCGCCTTCACCTGTGTAACCACCCCAAATTCCGTTGACATCTAAAGTTGGTCTAATTGAACCTCTTTCGGGTGTTGAATAACCTTCTTCACCAGAAACATCAGCAATATCTAAGGCCTTACAATATTTTTCATGACTAAAAGGAGCTTTTGCCATTTCATTTCTTTCAACTTGAGAAAGTTCGTCTACTTTTTCATAAAAACCAGGAATTGTAATGTGATTATTTTCGTCATGCAAAGAAGCAATCATTTTTGCTAAGGCGTTAATTGGATTTGCAACACAACCACCATAAAGTCCAGAATGTAAATCACGATTTGGGCCAGTTACTTCTACCTCCACATAACTTAAACCTCTCAAACCAGTTGTAATGGAAGGTGTATCGTTGGACAACATACCTGTATCTGAAACCAAAATAATATCTGCTTTTAACAAGTCTTTATTTTCAGAAGTAAAAGTTCCCAAATTTACACTTCCAACTTCTTCTTCCCCTTCAATCATGAACTTGACATTACAAGGAAGTTCATTGGTAGCAATCATAGCTTCAACTGCTTTAACATGCATAAACATTTGACCTTTATCGTCGCAAGCACCACGCGCAAAAATTGCACCATCAGGATGAATCTCTGTTTTTTTAATAACAGGTTCAAACGCTGGGCTTGTCCATAATTCAATCGGATCAGCTGGTTGCACATCATAATGTCCATAAACTAAAACTGTCGGCAAATTTGCATCAATGATCTTTTCACCATAAACAATTGGATGACCTTTGGTTGGGAAAACTTCTACCTTATCTAATCCAGCATTTTTTAAACTTGTGGCAACATTCTCAGAAGCTAGTTTTACATCGTTCGTATAGGCTGGATCAGCTGACACGGAAGGAATTTTAAGTAAATCAATTAATTCATTTAAAAAACGATCTTTATTACTATTTATAAAATTTTGTGAGTTTTGCATTTCCATAATGGTATCTATATTGTTTACTAAATTTGCCTTAAAATTAATTTAATTTTATATTTTTACGCAAAATAGTTTCTTAAAGTGTATGAAAAAAATATTCGTTATTCTCTTTTTAATAGTTAATTGTTTCATTTATAGCCAATTAAATGTTACTACCACAATGACACCAGAGGAGTTGGTTCAAAATGTGTTGGCTGGTTCTGGGGTAACCGTTTCAAATGTAACTTTTAATGGACAGCCGGGAAGCATTTTAACTACTCAATGTGGATTTTTCAATGGTGTCAATTCTAATGTTGGTATAAATTCTGGAATGATTATAGGATCTGGAGATGTAAACGTTGCAGTTGGACCAAATGATCAAGGTGGAGCAACTTTAGGATTTGCTGATTTAATCGTTGTTGATCAAGATTTAGAAGATATTGCAACAACAGATTTAAATGACCATGGTATTTTAGAGTTTGATTTCATTCCTATTGGAGATACTATTTCCTTTAAATATGTGTTTGGATCAGAAGAGTATAACGAGTATGTATGCTCGGATTTTAATGATGTATTTGGTTTTTTTATCTCTGGACCAGGAATCAACGGAACATTTACAAATAATGGAGAAAATATTGCAATAATTCCGGGAACAACTACACCTGTGGCAATCAACACTATTAATAATGGAAGTGCGGGAGACTTTGGTGACGAGGGCAACTGTGATCAAATCGATCCAAACTGGCAAGCATACAGCGTTTTTTTTAATAACAATTCCCAACAAAGCGTTCAATACGATGGTATGACGGTTGTTTTAACTGCATTTTCGCCTGTAACTTGTGGAGAAACTTACCACATTAAAATAGCAATTGCAGATGCTTTTGATGCATCTTATGATTCAGGAGTATTTCTACAGGCGGGATCTTTAACTTCCACTGGATTAAATATTGATTTATCAACTGTTACAGGAGATACCATCATTTATGAAAACTGTACTTCTGCAGACTTTGTATTTACAAGACCGCAATCAATGATTGATGAAACAACCGTTGTAAATTATGTATTATCTGGTACTGCAACAGAGGGAGTAGATTATACTAACTTAGCTGATAATGTAACTTTCAATCCAGGTGAAGATACTATTCGCTTGAACCTAAGTGCGTTTCAAGATGGAGTTTTAGAAGGAAATGAAACAGTTATTGTTACTGCTACTTACACATCTGAATGTGGAGATGTAATTACGATTGAAAAAACTTTAACAATTTCTGAAGAACCAATATTTGATGCAACTGTCAACGCGCCAATCGTTTTTTGTCCAAGTGATACTGTAGAGATGACTGTGCAAGCAATCGGAGGAACTGCACCTTATGAATACGCTTGGAGTAATGGTGAAATTGGTGACACTGTTTTTGGATCAATAAATGGAGTGGGAACTCAAACTTATACAGTAGACATAAGTGATTTTTGTGGTTTCGTTTTTCAAAGTTCAGTTACCATAACACAATCTCCACCTCCAGCTATGGATTTAGATTTATTTGCTGACATTGTTGCTTGTGGTGATTTAACGGTAAATATGTTTGCTTTTGAAATAGGTGGGGTTTTCCCAATTCAAATAACATGGAGTAATGGAGAAGTAGGAAATTTTGTAACAGGTGCAACAGATGTGCAAACCTATACAGTAACTGCAACAGATGCTTGTAATAATATATATACAGAAGATTTGGTCTTAGAATTTGAAGATTTAATACCAATCGTTGTTACAGCATCAGCACCTTTGGCTACCTGTATAGATCAAACAGTTCAATTAACTGCAAACGCAAACGGAGGAAATGGATTGTTGAGTTTTGCCTGGGATAATGGTGCAAATGGAGCAAGCGTTCCAGGACTTGTTGAAGGTTTTCCAACTTATACAGTAACAGTGACAGACGAATGTGGACAAACTGAAACAGCAAGTGTGACTATTGCCATAGCTCCAGATCCAACTATAACTATAAATGCTCCTGATGTTACAATCCAATGTCCCGACCCTACGGTAGATTTAACTGCCTTAGCGAGTGGAGGCTTTCAACCTTACACGTACACGTGGGACGGAAACCTCGGAACGGGAGCCACAGTAACAGCATCGGCATTAACGAACGGAACACAAATATTTAACGTTACAGCGACTGATATTTGTGGGAATACAAGCACAGAATCAGTAAGTCTAATTCTTAATCAGACCTTGGATATTTCCAATACAAGTCAGACTGTTTCAGTGAATTGCGCAGCAACTGGAACAAGCGATGTTACCGTAGTCGGAGCAACTGGAACAGTAGTTTATCAATGGAATGGTCCAGGAATCACAGGGCCGATTGTATCAAACACACAAACAGCACAAAACCTTGCTACAGGTTGGTATTTCGTTACAGTTACTGATGCCGTTTGTTTAACAGTTGATAGTGTTTTTGTTCAACAATTAGATCCTGTTTCTGCGTCCTTTTTAGCAAGTGAAACGATTGGTGATTTACCATTAGCAGTCACCTTTTCCAATACAAGTCAAAATGCAGACTCTTTTGATTGGGATTTTGGTAATGGACAAACTCTGTTAGGAACTGATATATCAAATCAATCTACTTCTTACAATGTCACAAATACATTTACCGTGGAACTTGTTGCATTCCAAGGAATTTGTACTGATACGGCATACTTACAAATTACCATTTTATCAGAGCCATCTTTGTATCCTCCAAATATTTTTACTCCAAATGGAGATAATGACAATGATTTTTTCACTTTAAATACGACTAATTTTAAAAGTTTTACTTATGTTATTTTGAATCGTTGGGGTAATGTAATGTTTGAAGGAGATTTAGTAAATTCAACATGGAATGGATTGTTAAGTAACGGAAATGAAGCTTCTGAAGGGACTTATTTCTATCAATATTCAGGTATTGGTTTAGATAATACAGAATTAACTGGACAAGGATTTTTTCAATTAGTAAGAAAATAAATAGAAGAATTATGATGTTACCTTTCAACTTAAAGCAATGGATCGAAGAGAATCGTGATTTATTGAAGCCCCCCATTGGAAATAAGAACTTGTACAAGCAAGCTGGAGATTTTATTGTCATGATTGTGGGTGGGCCAAATGCTCGTAAAGATTATCATTACAATGAAAGTGAGGAACTTTTTTATCAATTAGAAGGAGATATTTTGGTCAAAGTTCAAATTGATGGTAAATCCCAAGATGTTCACATTAAGGAGGGAGACATATTTTTATTGCCTGGAAACATTCCTCACTCACCAATAAGAGGAGAAAACACAGTGGGCTTGGTAGTAGAACGAGTTCGTCAAGGAACTGGAATGGTTGATGGTTTGCATTGGTACTGTGAAAATTGCAATTTTCCCCTAAAAAAATACGAATTCAAATTAGAAAACATCGAACACGATTTTATTTCACGTTTTAAGGAATTTTATTCTTCTGAAGACATGAGAAATTGTAAGTCTTGTGGGCATATTATGGAAGTGGATGAACGTTTTGTTTAAAAGTAAGAATATAGATATTAGACTGAAGACATTAGACTAGTGATACTTTATTACTTTATCTATTTTAACTTCAACTATAAAATTCATGCACGCTAAATAAACAAAACCAACTTTTTTTAAAAGTGTACGTTATATTAGTAACAAATAAAAAAACATGTTAAAAAAGACACTTGTAGCACTAATCATATCTTTTCTTTTTCAATCTTCATTTGCGCAAGTTGTGATAAATGAATATTCTTGTTCGAATATTAATGGTCCATTTGATGCCTTCGGTAATAACGAAGATTGGGTTGAATTGTATAATCCTTCAGGAGCGGCGATTGATTTAACTGGTTTCCATTTATCAGACAAGGCATCGAATATGACCAAATGGCAAATTCCGAGCGGAACAATTCCAGCCAATGGATTTTTGATGGTACATTGTTCAGGCAGAAATACCGTTTCTGGAGGAGAATTGCATCCCAATTTTAAATTAACGCAAACAGAAAAAGAGTGGATTATTTTGGCAAATAATTTAGGTCAAAATGTTGATTCCATTAAAATAGTTCATTTTACCAAACAAGATCATTCTGTAGGAAGAGAAACGAATGGAGCAGCAACATGGAAACTATTTTTAAATCCCACACCAGGAGCAAATAATGTTGGAGCCATTAATTTTTACACACCCACTCCCCTCTTTTCTTTAGCTTCTGGATTTTATACTGGAGCACAAAATGTAACGATTAGCTGTACAGACGCAACAGCACAAATTCGCTATACGACAAACGGAGATACACCAACAGCAGCATCCACCATTTATGCTGGACCAATAAATATAAATGCCACCACTGTATTACGTGCAGTTGCTTTTAGTGGGAATGAACCAAGTTTTACACAATCTTCCACCTATTTTATTGATGTGGATCACACGGTTCCTGTCTTATCAATTGCTTCTGAAGGTGTTACAGAATTATTAGAATTTGGAAACAATGGCATAGAACCGCAAGGCTTTTTTGAGTATTTTGAGGCTGATAATTCGTTTATAGCCAAAGGTGAAGGTGAATACAATAAGCATGGAAATGACTCTTGGGCTTATGATCAGCGAGGTTTTGACTTTATTATGCGGGATCAATATGGATACAACGATGATATAGAACACCAAATTTTCCCTGAAAAAAGCCGTGATGAATTTCAAAAACTAATCATCAAAGCAGCAGCAAACGACAACTATCCTGCGGAGCAAGGAGCACATATTCGAGATGCTTTTGTACACACATTGTCTCAAAAGGCAAAATTAAAGATGGACGAACGTACTTGGAAACCTTGCGTTTTGTATATCAATGGTCAATATTGGGGTGTTTACGACATCCGTGAAAAAGTGGATGATTCAGATTTTACCGATTATTATTTTGACCAAGGGAGTGAAGATTTATATTTTTTAAAAACTTGGGGAGGAACGTGGGAAGAATATGGAGCGCCAGACGCCCAACCTGATTGGAATAATCTTCTAAACTACATCCAAACAAATAATATGGGTGTGCAAGCAAATTTTGATGTCGTAGATGCACAGTATAACTGGAAATCTTTAGTTGATTATTTTGTTCTAAACTCATACATCGTTTGCATGGATTGGTTAAATTGGAACACTGCTTGGTGGAAAGGAAACAATCCAACTGGTAATCACAAAAAATGGAGGTATGTCTTATGGGACATGGATGCGAGTTTTGGACATTACATCAATTACACAGGAATTCCGGATGAGAGCGCCAACGCAGATCCATGCAATGTAGAAAACTTACCAGATCCAGGAGACCAAGGACATTCTGTTATTTTAAATAAATTGATGAATGAAAATCCTGCGGTTGAACAATACTACGTTAATCGCTATGCTGACTTACTAAACACCTATTTATCATGTGATTACATGAATTTTTTATTAGACAGCATGATTGGTGTAATTGAACCAGAAATGAATGCACAAATTGCTCGATGGGGAGGTACTTATGCAGGATGGCAGGCAGAGGTTCAGCAACTAAGAGATTTCATCAATACACGTTGCGTTCAATTAAACGTAGGTATGACAGACTGTTACAACTTAACAGGACCATATCAATTTGATGTAACAGTTAGCCCAGTAAATTCAGGAACTGTGCAAATAAATTCTATTCAGGTACCAACTTATCCTTGGAATGCAAGTTACTTTGGAGGCATAGAAAATCTATTATTTGCGACAGCAAACCCAGGATATATTTTTGACCATTGGGAGTTTACGTCTGGAGCATTGAGTGAGGCAATTAGTGAAGATACAAATGCACTTACAATTACTGCAAATACATCACTTGTAGCGGTTTTTAGATTGGACGTGAACCCAGATACGGATGGAGATGGCTTAACTGATGTAGTTGAAGCAACACTAGGAACGGACCCAAATGATGTAGATACTGACGACGATGGAATCAATGATTTTACTGAGAATGAGGGAGGAACCAATCCTTTAGATATTTGTAATCCGAACATGAGTTTTCCAAGTTGTGACCCGGATAATGATGGATTGACGAATGGACAAGAGCAAGGAACTGGCACTGACCCTGGAAATCCTGATTCAGACATGGACGGAATCAATGATGGAGCAGAAACTAACAATGGTTCAAACCCATTAAGTGCTTGTAGTCCAAATGGAAATCATGCTTTATGCGATTCTGATGGTGATGGTTTATTAAATTCGACCGAAGCGACAATAGGAACTAATCCAAACGCTGCTGATTCTGATGGTGATGGAATCCCTGATGGAACAGAATTTACAACAGGAACAAATCCTCTGGAAATCTGTGATCCGACAACAACTTTGCCAAGTTGCGATCCCGACAATGATGGATTAGACAATCAAATAGAAGCAACATTAGGAACAAATCCATTAAATTCTGACTCAGACAACGATTTAATTGCTGACGGAGTGGAAGTGTTAAACGCAACAAACCCTTTGGATGCTTGCAGTCCGAATGCAAACACAATTGATTGTAAACCAGTACCGAATGGAGTTTCAGGGGTAAGTATTCCTTCTGCATTTTCACCCGATGGGGATTTAGTGAATGATTACATTCGTCCTATTGTTGGACCAGATGTCGCAAAATTTACCTTACAAATTTTTGATCGCTGGGGGAATTTAATGTTCACTAGTAGTGAAATTTCAAAAATTTGGGATGGAACATACAAGGATCAAAAGTTAAACGAAGGAATTTATGCTTATCAGGTAGAGGTTATTTTTGACGATGGACGAACTGAAATCAAATCTGGAAACATTACATTAATCCGAAAATAAAGAAATGAGAACATCCCTTTTTATAGCTTTTCTTATTTCAACAAGTACTTTGTTTGCTCAAGATTTTCACTTTTCACAAACATCTGAAATTCCTTTGCTAATAAACCCAGCGAGTACAGGCGTTTTTAAAGGTTGGGAGCGATTTTCCTTAAACCATCGGAATCAATGGTTGGGAGCAAACACACAATTTATGACAAGTTCGTTTGTTGCTGATGCCAACTTCCTAAAAAATCGTCACTCAGATAATGCACATTTAGGTGTAGGAGTTTATCTCTACAATGATGTTGGTGGAGATTCAAAATTTGGATTACAAAATGCATCTGTTTCTTTAAGCGGAATCTTACCTTTAAATTCTGATGGACACCAATTATCCGCGGGAATACAAACAGGTTTTACCTCTCGAAAAAGTGATTTGAGTAGAGTAAATTTTGAAAACCAGTGGAATGGGATAGCTTTTGACCAATCCATATCAAGCGGAGAACCAGGCATATTGCAAAATTTCAGGCATTTTGATGCAGCAGCAGGCTTGATGTATCAATATGACGCGTCTAATACAGGTTTTACTCGAAGAGATGAAAAAATCTTTCGTTTTGGAGTTGCAGCATATCATTTGAATAAACCAAAATTAGAATATACCTCAGCATTACAAGCAAATTTATATCGTAAGTTTGTGATTCACACTTCATACACGAGCGATATCCCAAATTCTTACTGGTCTTTTGACTTGAGTGCCGTGCAATTTATTCAAGGACCTCATCTGGAAACCATTTTTGGAGGAACATTAAAAAATAGATTTCAAAATGGTACCAAGATAACAGGTTACTACCAAGATGCATTTTTTGGTTTTGGTTTGTACACCCGTTTATTTGATGCAATTATTCCACGTGTTTTTATTGATTTTAAAAGCATAAAATTTGGAATCTCTTACGATGTTACCATTTCACAACTAAGAAAAGCTCACAGAGGTGGATCTTTGGAATTTTCACTATGCTTTTCAAATTTGGATCACGCTTTGTTTAAGAAAGGCAGATAACTAGCTTATATACACATTAGACTTGAGACAAAAGACTTAAGAAATTGGACAAAAAATTAGAGACATTCTGATCAAAAAAGATTGGACAAAGTTTATAATCCTAACTTATCCCCTCAATTTTTTAGGTAAACTTGCAAAAACTAAATCATAAGAATGTTTGCATAATTCAAGTAACAGTATATCATCCACATCAGAATTCAATTGTACAGTATTCCAATGTTTTTTACTCATGTGATAACCTGCAATAATTCCTAAAAATTGTTCTCTTAATTCAATTGCTTTTTCAGGATCACATTTTAAATTCACACTTTCAAATTTATCAATATCGCACAAGGCAAACATTTTTCCATGCACTTTAAAAACTAAGATTTTGTTATCAAATGGAAAACCCTCGCTTACATGCGCCAAATTCAAGCAAAAATTGCGAAATTCTTCTAAATTCATTATTGAAGTTATAATATTATTAATTTAAATTTTCATAGAACTTTATAAAAAGCTATACCAAAAAAAAGACCCAAGAAAACTTGAGTCTTAAAACATTTAACATAAAAATTCTTAGTGAATTGCAGGAGCAAAATCTTTGGTCCCTAAGTCGCGTAACATTTTTGTATGCTCCACTAAAGCTCCCCAAAATGTTTTTTGAGAAATGTATGGTAAATTATACTCTTCAGCCGTTTCTTTCACAATTTTTGCAATTTTATCATAGTGAACATGACAAATATTTGGAAATAAATGGTGTTCAATTTGGTAATTTAATCCTCCAACATACCATGATAATAATTTAGCTTTAGGGGCAAAATTTGCTGTATTGTATAATTGGTTCACTGCCCAGTCTGCCTCAATATTTCCACTGTCATCTGGCACTGGATAATTGGAAGTAGGAACTACATGAGCTGGTTGAAAGATCATCGCGAGAACAAGACCTGCAATAAATTGCATCACCAAAAATGATAAAATTGTTCCCCACCAAGGAAGTGGAGTGAATAACAATGGTAAAACTAAAAATATGGAGAAATAAATAATTTTTGAAATAATAATATCAAACAAATGGCGACCAAAAGTGATATCTTGAGTTTTCATCAAATCCAATTTCTTGTAACGAACAGCCTGCTTGTAATCTTTCACAGTACACCACATTAAAGTCATCAATCCATAAAAAAACCATGCGTAAACATGTTGATATTTATGCATTTTCAATCTTTCTTCATGTGGAGAAAAACGCATAACTTTTCCTGGGTTGATGTCTTCGTCCATTCCTGTAACATTTGTGTAAGTATGGTGTAAGACATTGTGCTGAATTCTCCAATTCGTGTCATTTCCTCCCAAAAAAGAAATAATCATCCCTATTGTTTTATTCACATATTTATTTTTAGAATATGCTCCGTGATTCGCATCGTGCATGATAGATAAACCAATTCCGGCCATTCCGAAGCCCATTAATACCCAACACAGGAAAATAATCCAAGGGTTTTCAAACACTGTCAACATTAAAACGAAAGGTACCACATATAAAGCAATCATAAAAATTGTCTTTAATACCATATTGTAATTTGCAAATCTAGATTTATTTGTTTCTTTGAAATAATCTCTCACTCGAGATTGTAATGTTTTGTAAAACTCAGCATTGTGAGATTTAGCAAAGGTGATGTTTTTTAAACTCATTTTAATTTATTATAATATACAAAGTTAAAACTTTTTTAATAAAATAATTGTTTTTTCGACAAAGATTTACTTTAAAAGCTCTGAAACATAACAAAATGAACATAAATATGTTTAGTTTTGTGTTTAATTAACATTCTAAGTTATGAATAAAAGTGTCAAAATGACGTATTGTGAGGATTTTTTCACCCGAAAAAGAAATCAAAGCATTGAAGTTACAATTGGATTAATCAAAATGGGTGGAATTAATCCAATTCGTATACAATCGATGACCACAACCGATACCATGGACACAAATGGTTCCGTTGAACAATCTATTCGCATGATTAACGCAGGCTGTGAATTGGTTCGATTAACAGCCCCGAGCAAAAATGAAGCTGAAAATTTAGGACTTATCAAACAAATCTTAAATGAAAAAGGATATTTTGCACCGCTTGTTGCAGACATTCATTTTACACCTAATGCTGCTGAAATTGCCGCACGATTAATTGAAAAGGTTCGCGTCAATCCAGGAAATTACGCAGACAAAAAGAAATTTGAGGAAATTGATTTCACTGAAGAAAGTTATCAAAAAGAACTAAAACGGATCGAACAAAAATTTACTCCATTGATTCACATCTGCAAAGAATATGGAACAGCTATGCGTATTGGAACAAATCATGGTTCATTATCGGACAGAATTTTAAGTCGTTTTGGCGATACACCTGAAGGAATGGTTGAATCTGCCATGGAGTTTTTGAGAATTTGTGTGAAAAATGACTACCATAATTTGGTAATCTCCATGAAAGCAAGTAATACTTTGGTGATGGTACAAGCTTACCGCCTTCTAGTTGCAACTATGAAAGAAGAAGGAATGTACTTTCCTTTACATCTTGGGGTAACGGAAGCTGGCGATGGTGAAGATGGTAGAATCAAATCAGCAGTTGGAATTGGAGCATTATTAGAAGATGGTTTGGGTGATACCATTCGCGTATCTTTAACAGAAGATCCTGAATTTGAAATTCCTGTTGCGAAAAAATTAGTTGAAAAGTTTGAAAATTTATCAACAATTAAATTAGTTGAAACTAAAAACAATTTAACTTATAATCCTTACCAATACAATAAAAGATTAAGTAATACAATTCAAAATATTGGTGGTAAAAATCACCCAATCGTATTTGCAGATTTGTCACAAAAAAAGGATATAAAAGCCTCAAACTTTTTTGGTTTTGGATACAATTATTCGGTTCAATTAGACAAATGGAATTTGCAAGATCAGGCAGCAGATTATGTGTACTTAGGAAAACAAGATTTGAATTTCGAAATCCCAGGAACTTTAGGAGCTGTTTTTGATGCAGCTATCTATTTTGAAAAGTATGCATCGCGTGAACATTGTCACCCAATTTTTGATAGAAACACGATAGAAAAATTTGATCTTTCACATTTAAATTTATATTTCTTAGAACTTGATTTAGAAGAAGATAATAATGAATTAATTTTAAATAATCCAAAAGCAATTTTAGTTGTAACTACATCTTACGATAATAAAACACAAATTTTAAGAGCATTTCGTTGTTTCTTGGATGAACATAAAATTGATAATCCTATAGTTCTCAAAATAGAAGATAAATCGGAAGATTTGGAGCGTTTTCAATTGAATACCTCATCTGATTTAGGAATTCATTTTATTGATGGTTTTGGAGATGGCTTGTGGATCACAGGCAAACAAAGTTTAGTGGATATTAATTCGCTTTCTTTTGGAATTTTGCAAGCAACGCGAACTCGAATTTCGAAAACAGAATACATATCCTGTCCATCTTGTGGTAGAACATTGTTTGATTTGCAGGAAACAACGGCTAAAATCCGACAAAAAACCTCCCATTTGAAAGGAATAAAAATTGGAATTATGGGTTGCATTGTAAATGGTCCTGGCGAAATGGCAGATGCCGATTATGGATATGTTGGAACTGGTCCTGGAAAAATTAATTTGTACAAAGAAAAAACGGTTGTTCGCAAAAATGTAAACGAAGATGAAGCTGTTGATGCATTGGTTGACTTAATTAAAGAACATGGTGATTGGGTGGAGTTGAAATGAGACTTTAGACTATAGATTTTAGACTTAAGACAATAGATAGTAGACTATAGATTTTTGGCAATAGATACATTATTTCAGTACAAATTAACATGCAAAAAGACATCATCGAAGACCAACAAATTCAGGGTAAAAACTTTCAAGTGGAGGTTTTTGTTCGAACTACTTAGGGTCTGCTGAAAAAGTCAGACCCTAATTTGAACTAGATTTGAGTATTTCCTATTAGAAAAATAATTTTGGTGAATACTCAAAATTTTTGAAAGGATAATTTTTAGGCAATACTGTACTAG
>JBIKSI010000030.1:0-26762 GCA_044348665.1 Crocinitomicaceae bacterium | reverse complement strand
AGACATGAATCCTTAAATTATCTAACCCCAAATGAATATTTTTATCAAAACAAAAAAGTGTCCTAAAAACACCTTAACTTTGATAAAAAGTTGTCCAAGATTTTGGGAGTATTATAACCAAAAAGACGAAATTGCTTTAGTAGTTGATTGTTTGGATTATAGCAGGGTTAACAGTTGCACAATTTACACATTATGCAAAAACCATTTGAAACTATTAAAACAGTTCCAAATTCACGAAGATGCATTTAATTTCAACTCAAAAAAAGCTCCAGTGTTTTATGAAATTAAGGAGTTTTTAGAACGAAGGGATGGAATCTGGATTTATAAAGATTATGCTCAAATTGATTATGATAATCCTGAAGATGTTGGAAAAATGTTACCATTAAAACTTGGGTCTTGTAATTAAAAACGCTGATGATTTGAATTTTTAAACTAACAATAACCTCCTACTCCATCATCAAGTTGCAACCTCTAATATCTGCATTGTCAAACCTACCCATTAATTTAAGTCCAAAATCTGTACTTTGTCCCAAATCTTGTGTTGCGATAAATGAACATGAATATAAATTTGCCAAATCAATTACATTAATCCCTCCTGTTTTTCCTTTTTTGATAAATTCAAAAGGATCGTTCGTATCACGAATTAAAATTTTCATCCAGTTTGGAAGTTGAAAAAATCCATTTTTATTGCTATACGCTTGTGAAAGTAATTCTGTCATTCCGTATTCAGAAGAAATGAAATCTACTTGAAATGCAATACACAAAATGGTATGCAATTCTTCTTTTTGAATTTCTTTGCGACGACCTTTCATACCGCCAGTTTCAATAATTGTTGCTTGCGATAAATCTGGTTTCAATTCAGCCAAATCAAGCAAGGCATAAGAAACACCAAAAATGACCACTTTTTTATTTTCAGAAAGTGCTTTTTCATAATTTTGAATTAGATTTTCAAAATCATCTTTGAAAAATCCAGATAAATCAGACTTTGTTTCTTGAATCAAATGATCAACCATAAAAACCAAACTCGAATTGCCTTGTTCCAAATAATTGGGTAGAAGCGCAAGAATAACTTGTTCTTCTAATTCTCCTGCAAAATCTATATAAGTTTTTGTAAAGGAACTAATGTACAAATCTATATTTAACAACAAATGTTTACTCCGTTGAGTCTGTGTTGTTCCGCTGCTCAAAAAGGTAATACCATTTTTATTCTCACCACAAATAACATCATGTGTTTTAAAAAATGAAATCGGTAAAAAAGGAATTTCTTCTAATTTTTGGGGAGAATTCCGATTTAATGAATCTACAAAAGTGCGATAAATTAAATTATTTTGATACTGGAAATCAAACACTTTTAAAGCAATTTGCTCAAAATTTGACTCATTTGCAGTGAAAATTAAACCTTCTAACTCATTCATATTGGCAAAGTAATTGTAAATGTAGTTCCTTTACCAATTGAGCTTTTTACATTAATTTTTCCTTCGTGTTGCTCAATGATTAATTTTACATAAAATAATCCCAATCCAAAACCTTTTACATTGTGCAAATTTCCTGTTGGAACACGGTAAAATTTATCAAATATCATCGCTAAGTTTTCCCTTTTGATACCAATTCCATTATCAGAAATTGAGATTATTAGTTTATTTTTATCATTGTAAGTACTTACATCAATTATCGGTTGTTCCTCACAATATTTACAAGCGTTATCAATCAAATTGTAAAAAACATTTGTAATGTGAACCATATCTGCTTGAATTTCAAAGTTTTGAGCTTGTAAATCAATATTCATTTTCCCACCATTCGCGAATTGATTGTATTCGAAGTTTTCATAAATCTCTGAAATAATTTCATGTATATCCACTTTCGATTTTTTGAGTTGAATGGTTTCTTTATCCATTTTAGCAACGTTCAACACACGTTCAACTTGATGTTCCAAACGTTTATTTTCTTTGTAAATAATTCCAGCATAACGCTTTAACTTTTCTGGATCTTCTGAAAAATCGCCTTTCATCAAAACATCACTTGATAAAGCAATGGTGGAAATTGGCGTTT
The DNA here is from genome assembly GCA_044348665.1 of Crocinitomicaceae bacterium. Taxonomy (GTDB): domain Bacteria; phylum Bacteroidota; class Bacteroidia; order Flavobacteriales_D; family Crocinitomicaceae; genus M2408. Next base: position 24,713 of record JBIKSI010000030.1, on the reverse strand, counting down.
TCAATTCGTGTGTCATGTTATTTATAAAGTCTGTTTTGACCTCTGAAAGTCGCTTTTGCTTGAAAATGACATTAATTGTAAATGCAAAGAAAATTAGTACAAAAAAAATGATTGCAAACATGAAAATCCACGGTGAACGATTTGGTTTATACGCTTCCAAATTATTGTTTTTCATAGATGGAAAATAAACCGTGAAATAATGTCCATCTTTTTTCCATTTCAATTTTTCGGAGGTAATCCCTGTTTTTGATTTAGAAGTTGGTGAATAAAGTGAATCTTTTGTGAATTTTATGATATTTCCAAAAACGATACTGTCTGTGAAACAGTCATAAATTCCATACTGAAAATCTTGGTGAATATTTTGGTTGTAAAACTCTCTTTTCAATAATATTTCCAAATAATATGGATGCAATTCTTCATTGATATCAACGCTAAAATAATTTCTTCGAATTTGTTTTACAGCACCATATAAATCTGAACTATCCGAACTTTGGGTTGAAATTTCTTGCAACACATTTCTTAATGAAATATGAACTGTCTCAGAAAATTGTTTCAAGTCTAAAGAATCTTCCTTTTCCTGAATTTCAACATTTATTTTTTGCGTAGCAATACTCGATTGAATCCAAAAATACTGTACAATCAAAATTGAAATTAATGAAATTACAGCTAAAATAACAACGGTTGAAATGGTTTTTCTGTTCATATTTGTGCGATAGTTCAAAATTACAATATTTTTGTTTATGGAAAACCGCCTTATCATGTTTTTCTTTCCTAATCATCAATAAAACATTTATATTTGCAAAAAAAATAAATATGATTGTAGTAACGGGTGCAGCTGGTTTCATTGGAAGTTGTTTAGTTAGTAGATTAAACAAAGAAGGATTAGAAAATATTGTTGTTGTAGACGATTTTTCTAAACATGAAAAGGATCAAAATTTGAAAGGAAAAAAAATCTCCGAGTTCGTTGAACGTTCAAATTTTGAAGCATGGCTAGCTAATCATACATCGGATATTGAAATCATTTACCACATTGGAGCCAGAACCGATACTACAGAATTTGACAAATCAATTTTCGATGAATTAAATTTGAATTACACAAAAATGGTGTGGAATTTTTGCACCAAAAATCAAGTTCCACTCGTTTATGCTAGTTCTGCCGCAACTTATGGTTTAGGAGAATTTGGCTACGAAGACAATCATGAAATTATTCCAAGTTTAAAACCTCTAAATCCTTATGGTGATTCTAAAAATGATTTCGACATTTGGGCGTTGCAAGAAGAAAAAACTCCACCATTTTGGGCAGGGCTAAAATTTTTCAATGTTTATGGTCCAAACGAATATCACAAAGGAAGAATGGCTTCTGTAATTTTTCATACCTTCAATCAAATCAAGGAAAAAGGTGAAATGAAGTTGTTTCGTTCACACAACCCTAATTATACTGATGGTGGACAATTACGTGATTTTGTTTACGTGAAAGATGTGGTTGAAGTTTGTATGTATTTAAAAAATCAATCCCCAAAATCAGGAATTTACAACCTAGGTTCAGGAAAAGCACGTACTTTTTTAGATTTGGCAACGAATACTTTTAAAGCCTTAGACAAAGATCCAAAAATTTCATTTATCGACACTCCCGAAGATATTCGAGACAAATATCAATATTTTACTGAAGCAAATATGCAAAAACTGATTGAATCAGGCTACTCCATCCCTTTTCATAGTTTGGAGGAAGGAGTGCATGACTACGTTACAAATTATTTAAAACCAAACACTTACTATTGATTTTACAGCCAAGTATTTGTTTCATTTAGTGAGAAGTGTGCCAATTCCAAATATTATGACTACCTTTGTTTAATGACATTTGAACAATTAAACTTAGTTGAGCCAATATTAAAGGCTCTAAAAGAAGAAGGATACACGAATCCAACACCGATACAAGAACAAACGATTCCATATTTATTAGAGAAGAAAGACGTACTTGGTTGTGCCCAAACGGGTACTGGAAAAACAGCTGCATTTTCTATTCCAATCTTGAATATTTTATACAACGAGAAAGCAAATTACGCTGGAAAACGAAAAATAAAAGCATTGATTGTTACCCCAACAAGAGAATTAGCCATTCAAATTGGTGAAAGTTTTTCTGCTTATGGAAAATACACAGGAATAAAAAACACAGTAATTTTTGGAGGAGTAAACCAAAATCCTCAAACGAATAGTTTGTCTAACGGAGTGGATGTTTTAATTGCAACCCCAGGAAGATTATTGGATTTAATCGCTCAGGGACACATTTCATTGGCGCATTTGGAATTTTTTGTTTTGGATGAGGCTGACAGAATGCTGGACATGGGTTTTATTCACGACGTAAAGAAAATCATTACAGTTATTCCTAAAAAAAGGCAATCACTTTTCTTTTCAGCAACAATGCCTCCAACAATTTTGACTTTAGCTGGAACAATTTTAAATAATCCAGAAAAAGTGGAGGTTGCACCTGTTTCATCTACCGCAGACACGATTCAACAGAAAGTATTTTTCGTTGCTAAAGCGGATAAGCCAAAACTTTTGAAACATTTATTGGACACAGAGGCAATTGAAACAGTTTTGGTATTTACAAAAACAAAACATGGAGCAGATAAAGTCTGTAAAACCTTAATTAAGCAAGGAATTAAGGCGGAGGCAATTCATGGAAATAAGGCACAGAATGCCAGACAACGTGCTTTGACTAATTTTAAAAACAAAGACATTCGTGTTTTGGTTGCAACGGATATTGCAGCAAGAGGCATCGATGTAGATGAATTACAATATGTAATCAATTTTGACATTCCTAATATTTCAGAAACCTACGTGCATCGCATTGGTCGTACTGGTCGCGCTGGAAACTCAGGAATTTCCTTTTCATTCTGTGATTTAGATGAAAAAGATTTTTTAAAGGACATTCAGAAATTGATTAACAAATCGATTCCTGTGGAAGAAGAGCATCCTTTTGCGATTGACTCGAGTATGCCGGTTCCAAAAGCAAATACACCGAAAAAAGCACCACAACACAAGGCAAATTTTAACAAAAAACCTGCTGCAAATAGTGTTTCAGCGCCAAAAAAGAAAACAGAAGCAAAACGTTGGTATAAGTAATTTGTAAAGAATTAGCAGCAAATTTGCTTTACTTATTTAGTTTAATAGATTTTAAAGAGAGATTTTAAATAATAGTTTAATCCCTCTTTTTTTGCTACAAATTTTTAAGAATTTCAAGAATTTCTTTTTGTATCGACACACCTTGATCGTGATTATACCAATTTTGTAATTCCACTTTTTGTTGTTCGAAATCTAAGTTTTGCTCTTTCATGGATAGAAATTTTTCTTGGCATTTTTCAGGTCTTGGTCCCCAAACACCCAAATCAGTATTGTTTTCATCTCGAATAATTAAAATTGGAATAGATTTCCCGCCATTTGTCAGGTAATTATCAATTTCAGAATTACTGTCCCTCAATTGAATCTGTAAATTGATATTATCTGACAATGAACTAATTAGATAAATAAATGGAACCGAATGTGCTGCATCTCCACACCAAGGTTCTGTAATAAGTACCCATTTTTGATTTTGAGTAAGAGACTTTATAAACTCTTTAACTTCATTTAAAACTTCACCGTGCTTAATCCAACGATTTAATCTTGAATGGTTTAACTTCGTGTAATTCAGGTAATCGGCATTGTCGTATGGTGCTTTATTTTCCTTGTTTGATAAAATCTCTGTGAATAATTGTTGTAAATCTTTGAAATCCATAATTATGTGTTTTTTTTGCAAAATTACAGTTTTTATTGGGGTGAAAATTTATTATTACTGCAAATTTGTCAGTTTTATAAAGAAAGGAACAAATTTTGTTATTTTTGTGTAAATTTATAATTGTAAGGCCAATATTTAAATAAAATGAGTGAAGTAATCCGTCTTTTACCCGATCACATTGCAAACCAAATTGCAGCCGGAGAAGTTATTCAACGTCCTGCCTCAGTTGTCAAAGAATTGGTTGAAAACGCAATTGATTCTGGTGCAAAAAGCATTGATGTTTTGATCAAGGATGCCGGAAAAACACTCATTCAAGTATTGGATAACGGTTGTGGAATGTCGGATATTGATGCTCGAATGGCATTTGAACGACATGCAACCAGTAAATTAAAGTCTGCTGATGATCTTTTTGCTCTTACAACAAAAGGATTTCGTGGCGAGGCTTTGGCTTCCATCGCTGCGATTGCTCATGTTCAACTTCAAACTCGGCAGCCAGATAAGGAATTGGGAACCTTACTGACAATCGAAGGAAGTGCAGTGAAAGAGCAAGTAGAAACTACCTGTAAAATTGGATCTTCTTTTCAAGTCAAAAATCTATTTTACAATGTTCCTGCTCGAAGAAATTTCTTAAAATCTGATTCAGTTGAATTCAAACATATTGAGGATGAATTCCTTCGGATTGTTTTGGCGCATCCAAATTTAAAATTCTCACTTATTCACAACGATCAAGTAGTCTATCATTTGGAAGAAGCGAATTTGAGAAAACGCATTGTAGATTTATTTGGTCGTACCTACAATGACAAAATTATCCCTATTAATGAAGAAACTGACATTGTAAAAATCGACGGATTTATTGGTAAACCAGAATTTGCTAAAAAAACAAGAGGAGAACAATATTTCTTTGTAAATAACCGTTTTTTCCGTGATTCTTATTTCAATCATTCCTTGAGTCAAGCCTATGATAATTTGTTGGCAAGCAAAACTTTCCCAAGTTATTTTGTGTTTTTCACAATAAAACCGCAAGAAATCGATGTAAATGTGCACCCAACAAAAACGGAAATTAAATTTGAGCACGACAAAGAAATATATGCCATTCTCAAAAGTTCCGTAAAACAAAGTTTAGGAAAATTCAATATTGTTCCATCCATCGACTTTGAGCAAGAAAAAAGTTTTGATTTACCTTGGGAAATGAATAATCGTCCTGTGGTGCAACCGACGATCCAGGTAAATCCAAATTACAATCCATTTCATTCGCATAGCTCTTCAAAATCGATTCCTTCAGGAAATTCGGCAGCGATTAGTCAAGCTGGATTTGGATTTTCAAATTCAAGCAAGGCCGATTGGGATAATTTTTATTCCATTGATAACATCGAAGAAGAAATCAAGCCTGAAAATGAAAAAATTGACTTTGATGAAAACTTAGAAGGTTCAAAAGATTTCATTTTTCATGGTAATTATTTGATTTCAAGCCTAAAATCTGGATTACTTGTTGTTCACTCAAAAAGAGCAAAAGAACGCATTTTGTACGATGAAATAATGAATCTTTTTATGATTCAACCTATTCATTCACAGCAAGTCATGTTTCCGATTGAGTTTGAGACGAAAAATTCAATCATTGGTTTGTGGGAACAAAATAAAAAAACAATTGAACGTTTAGGATTTACTTGGGAAGTGCAAGGAAACACACTTAATTTTAATGGAATTCCATCCTATTTAGAGCTTGACCAATCAATTTCATGTATTCAATCCATCAGTGATAAACTAGAATTAAGTCAAATTGACAAAGGAGAATTAGCGCATGAATTTGTTTTATCTATTTCAAAATCAGCAGCTAACCAACAATTATTTTGGAACAAAGAAAGTGCTAATCAATTGATAAACACTTTGTTTTCTTGTCCCGAGCACACTTATTCTCCAACAGGGAAATTGATATTAAAAATAATTAAAAACGACGAACTTTTTCAACAATTTTAACACATCAACATGTTTCAAATTTTCAATAATATTCCAGCTGTAACTAAAAATATTTTAATTCTAAATATCTTATTTTACTTTGCGAGTTCAGTTTTTTCAAGTTCTGAAATGGATTTGTTCAGTATTTTAGGAGCACATTACATCAACTCACCTTTGTTTCAACCTTTTCAGATTGTTACTCACTTTTTCATGCATGCACCCGATTTCTTTCACATCTTATTCAATATGATGATGTTAGTAATGTTTGGTTCACATTTAGAAAGAATTTGGGGAGGAAAACGATTTTTTATATTTTATGTTGCTTCGGCAATTGGTGCTTTTGCACTTTACAATGGAATTGGAGTTTTTCAAATCATTGAACTTAAATCTCAAATCCAAGCATTGGGTTATGATATTTATGAACTAAATGAAAGTATTTTAACTAAATCTGCTTTTGAATTCAGCCCAAATCACCAAGGTTTATTGAGTAATTACGCCACTAAAATCCTTACTCCGATGGTGGGAGCTTCGGGAGCAATTTTTGGTATTATGGCAGCCTTTGCCTATTTGTTTCCAAACACAGAATTAATGCTGCTCTTCCCTCCTATTCCTGTAAAAGCAAAATTTTTAATAGGCGGTTATTTTTTATTAGAGGTTTACTTAAGTTTTCAGAATAATGTTGGCGATAACATTGCCCACTTGGCGCACGTTGGAGGAGCGATTGTTGGTTTTATCCTAGTTTTTATTTGGAATCGCAACAAAAAAACCTTTTATTAATTCATTCAAAATTTACTTATTATGCAAACAGATAGAAATTTTTTGGAAGAACTAAAACATCAATTTTCTTATGGCGGAATGCACGTAAAATTAATATTTGCGAATGTATTTGTATTTCTTTTCATTGGTCTTTTGACATTGATAGCAAGACTTATCGGTTTACAAGAGCTGCAAACATTTACTGAAACGGTTTTCACTTTAAATACTGGTTTTTTAGATTTTTTAAAGCAACCTTGGGGACTAATTACAAGTATTTTTGCCCATTTTCAAATATTTCATGTTTTACTTAATATGTTAATGTTGTATTTTGCGGGACGAATTTTTGAGCACTATTTAGGTTCAAAACGCCTACTTGCAATCTACATTTTGGGAGGAATAACGGGAGGATTATTTGAAATCTTAGCACATTCATTGGTCCCAACTATGGCAAGTCAAACGGTTGTAATTGTTGGCGCATCGGGTTCCATCATGGCAATATTTATTGGTTTAGCATTTTATAAACCAAACCTACCTGTTTCCTTGTTTGGATTAGTTGAATTTAAAATTATTTATTTGGGCTTAATCTATTTGGCAATCGATATTCTCAGTCTAGGTTTAAATGACGGAACAGCACACTTTGCGCACCTTGGTGGAGCTGTGATCGGTGTAATTGCATCTCAACAAGCAAATAGTTCACAAAATTTTGTTTATAGATTTGAGAAATTTTTATATCGGATAATCAATTTTTTCAGTAATTTTAAAATGTCTGGTAAAAAAAATGGTTCTTCCTCATCCAATAGAGTAAAAAAAACCGATGAAGATTACAACTTTGAGGCCAAACAAAAGCATGAACAAACAAATAAAATTTTAGACAAAATATCCAAATCAGGCTATGAATCTCTAACCAAGGCTGAGAAGGAATTTTTGTTCAAACAAAGTAAATAATGCTGCGAATATTAAAATCCATATTTAAATTTTCACTTATATTTAAAGTAGGTACAGTTTTGTGCTTATTTTCACTTGTTTTATCATATTTATCACCTTATGTTCATCCAAATACATTGTGGATTATCCCATTTTTTGGTTTAGCCTACCCAATTATTATTCTAGTTACTTTTGTTTTTTTAATTATTTGGGCAATTGCAAAATCAAGATGGTTTTTTGTTGTTTTATTTTTTATTTTGATTGGTGGAGGATTACATTTTAGATTTTACAGTTCTCCTTTTGGAAAAGATAAAATTGTACCAGAAAATGCTTTAAAAGTCCTGAGTTACAATGTTCGTAATTTTAATGTTTTTGCGGTAACTACAAATAAGGATTATACCGATAGAGATTCCATTTTTAACTTTCTCCAAAGAGAACATGCTGATATTGTTTGTTTTCAAGAATTTTATGCTCAAGACGATGTAGAAAAATTTCCCACAAAAGATACATTACATAAAATACTGAATGCATCCTTTTACCATGATCGCATGACTTTTAATAATACCTACAAGAATTATTATGGAATTGCTATCTATTCAAAATTCCCTATGATTACCAAGGGACACATAAATTTTGACGATTCCATTAAGACAACTAATAATTTTTGCATTTTTGCCGATATCGTTAGACAAAAAGATACTTTTAGAGTTTATAATGCTCACTTTCAATCCATAAAGTTCCAGGTTGATGATTACAAAATTTTTGGTGACTCCATGGAAGCAGGTGTACAAAAATCAACCGTAAAAATGATGTTAAAAAGATTAAAAATTGCCTATCAAAAACGAGCAGATCAGGGTTTAAAGGTTTTGGAACACATGCAACAATCTCCCTATCCAGTAATTTTGTGCGGAGATTTTAATGACACTCCTATGTCATATATCTACAACCTGTTTTATGGCAAATACATTGATGCATTTCGAAATTCCCGCTCAGGAATAGGCGTCACCTATGCAGGGAAAATTCCCGCAGGTAGAATTGACTATATTTTTCACAGTGATTTATTTGAATCGGGCTCCTTCGAAATACAAAAAGGAGTTTTTTCAGATCACAAGGCAATTAGTTGCGAAATTTGGAAAAAATAGTTTTTATCTTTGCACTTTACAATTTTTTAATTAATTTTATAAAATGAAAAATTCAATACCATTTATTTTAATCCTTTTTATCCTTTTTTCTTGTTCAAACAATGAGCAAAATAAAGAGCAAATAATTGAAGAAACAAATGAAAATCCAATTGTAGGAAAATGGAAATTAAATACCCATAAAAATAAAAGTTCTGATAATAAGGAAATCGACCTAAAGTCGCAACCAACTGAAGTTATTTTGTCCCTTATGGATGGTGGTTATTTTGTTGTTTATGATACATTTATCGATCCACGTTTTAACCAAAAAGGCTTTAACAGAATTTCTGAGAGAAGTAAAGGACAATGGGAATTTATTGATAACAAAAAACTAATTTTACACCATAATTTTGATGACACAACGCGTGTTGAAGAAATGGAAGTTACTTTACTCAATAAAAACACCTTAGTAACTAAGGGTAAAGACAAAAAATCAAATATCTACAAAACTTACGAAGGTTATTAATCGGCATTTATGTTAATTGAAATTAATCCTGAAAACATTGATTTTAGGAAAATTGAACAAATTGTACACTCATTAAAAAAAGGAAATATTATTATTTTCCCTACGGATTCAGTATATAATGTTGGCTGTGATTTATATAATAAAAAAGCCCTTCAAGAGTTAGCGAAATTTAAAGGTTTAAAACTAAATAAGTCTAAGTTTTCCATAATTTGTTCAAGTTTAAGTGATTTATCAAACTATACAAAACCGATTGACAGACCCACTTTTAAATTATTAAAACATAATCTCCCTGGTCCCTTTACTTTTATCTTAAACGCCAGTACTGAGGTTCAAAAAATATTCGATTCCAATCGAAAAGAAATAGGAATTCGTATTCCAGATAATAAAATCTTGCAAATCATCACAGAAGAACTAGGTAATCCTTTAGCTACAAGTTCATTGCATGACGAGGAAGATGAAATTATGGAATATTTTACAGATCCAAACGAAATGTACCAACGTTTCTCCAAAGATGTTTCAATAGTTATTGATGGAGGTTTTGGAAACTTGGATCCTTCCACAGTTGTTGATTGCACGGAAGGTGAAGCTACAATTATTCGACAAGGCGCAAGAAATTTGATTGTATGATTCTAATTATCAACTGCGGAAGCCAAAAAACTCCTTACATTGAGGATTCAGTCAATTTAGTTGATGACTATAAAACCATTGAATTATTCTCCATTCCTGATGTAAATTTGAATGAATTTGAAGGAATTATTATTTCAGGTGCACCAATTTTAATTACTGAAGTAGATACAAAAATATACGTAGATTTATTTTCTTGGATAAATAATCATGAAAAACCAATTTTAGGTATTTGTTTTGGTCATCAAATGATTGGATTGCTGCACGGTGCTCAGGCATCTCGCCAAAAAGAAGACAGAGATTGGCAAACAATTGAAAGTTTGGAAGATTCAGAACTTTTTGACCGTTTGCCAAGGGAATTTTCTATGATGGAAGATCATTGTGAATGCATTTCGATTCCAAAAGGATTTAAACTTATTGCAACCTCAGATGCCTGCGTAAATGAAGCCATGCAGCATGAAACAAAAAAAATATATGGAGTTCAATTTCATCCGGAAGTATCTGGAAATCAAGGTGATATTTTAATTGAAAACTTCATAAACACCTGTATTAATACAAATTCAAACATTTTATAAAAAATGGTATTAAATCGAGTTTGGATGGGAATGATTGTAATTTCCCTCATCATGGGTTTTTCGAAACTGATTTTTTGGCAAGATGTCTACATTTTACAGCACATGACTGACTCTCTTTATAAAGCTGCAAAAGATGGTTTTGAGTTAGCACTTTATCTGACTGGAACCATTACACTTTGGATGGGCTTCATGAAAATTGGGGAAGATGGTGGCGCGATTAAAATCATGTCAAAATTGATTTCTCCTCTTTTCTCAAAACTTTTCCCAGAGGTACCAAAAGATCATCCGGCTGTTGGATCTATTATGATGAATTTTTCTTCCAACATGCTAGGATTAGACAATGCCGCAACGCCAGCTGGATTGAAGGCAATGAAGGAATTACAGGAGTTAAATCCAAACCCCAAGGTGGCAACCAATGCGCAAATTATGTTTTTGGTATTGAATGCATCAGGTTTAACAATTATTCCAGTTTCAATACTTGCAACTAGAGCGGCAAATGGTTCTGCAAATCCAGCATCCGTATTTTTACCGATATTAATTACGACTTATTTCGCCACAATTGGTGGACTAATTTATGTTTCAATTCGGCAAAAAATAAATTTATTCAACAAAACAATCTTACTGTATGTGGGTGGAATGACCGCAATAATTGTTAGTTTTATCCTTTATTTACAAGCACATCCTGAACAAATCAAGGTAATCTCTTCCATTGTCAGTAACTCAATGATGTTTCTTTTTATTGCCTTCTTCTTTTTCCTCGCATTAAAAAATAAAGTACAACTTTTTGATTCCTTTTTAGAAGGTGCAAAAGAAGGGTTTAATACTTCTATCAGTTTAATTCCGATTTTGGTGGGAATGTTGGCAGCTGTTGCCTTGTTTCGTTCTTCTGGCGCCTTTCCAGATTTAATGAGTGGCTTAAAATATGGATTGATGGCAGTGGGATTAAAATCACTTGAATTTATTGATGCATTACCCGTAATGTTTATGAAACCATTCTCTGGCGGAGGCGCGCGTGCTTTGATGGTTGACAATATGAAAATATTTGGACCAGACTCCTTTGTTAGTAATTTATCGGCAACTTTTCAAGGAAGTACCGAAACCACATTTTATGTACTTGCTGTTTATTTTGGCTCAGTAAAAATCACAAATTCACGTTATGCTGCTGGAGCAGGAATTCTATGTGATGTTATTGGCGGAATCGTTGCGATATTAGTTTCTTATTTATTCTTTAGCGTTTAACTATGTTCAACTTATTTAAGAAAAAGGAAAAAAAAATTGTTCTTGAACCGATTCAAAAATTGGAGGTAAAAAATATTGATTACCATCCAAAAGTTATCCTAGCATGGGCAAAAGCACTTGAGGGTCACGCAGATATTGCCACTTGGTTAAATGATAATGGATTTGAAGAATTGGTGATTGCAAATGCTGCTATAAATTTAAAAAATGAAGCTCGAACCTGGTTGATGCAACATGGATATCCGCATTTAATGGCGATGATTCATGCAGCAGAAGGAGATTCTAAAGCACAAAAATGGCTACTTGCTAATAATTTTGAATTATTATACTTTATTGCCATGGCTGTTGAAAATGAGCAAGAAGCATGGAATTGGCTAAAACAGAATGCTACACAAGATATATTTCTGCTAACGCAAACCATCAAAAAAGTGAAGGATAAAATTGAGGAATCACACAATGACATTCATTCTTTTGGAAAAGACTAGTGGAGTTATGAATTAATGAATCATAAATGATAAATTATAAATTGTGAGTTGTGAATTCTGTGTTTCGCTTTTAAAAATAAAAATATTGAACTATTGATTCTAAAATAAATTTCAAATAAATACGTTTGTTACTGCATGAAATACCTTCATTTTATAATTTTATTGGGAATAAGTCCTTTTCTTCTAGCTCAAACCGGAGGAAGTACAAGCTTTTCAATTTTAGATCTGCCTTTCAATGCTCGGTCTGCCGCTTTAGGAAATGACTTTATTAGTTCTAAAGATCAAGATTTAAATTTGGCAGTTCAAAATCCTTCCTTAATTAACGAGCAAATGAACAAGCATTTGGGTTTTAACCAGGCATTTTTGGCTAGTGGAATAAATTATGGAATGTTAACTTATGCAAGAACTTTTTCCAAAATTCACTCCATGACATCACTTCGATATGTGAATTATGGGAATATGGATCGCTATGACGAGTCGGGACAGCAAATTGGACAATTCTATGCAGGGGATTTTATTTTAGGCACTGGAATCGCGAAACAAATAAATCCATTAATTTCTGTTGGAGCAAATTTGAATTTAATTTACTCACAATATGAGGGAAATTCAGCATTTGGAATGTCTGTGGATTTGGCAGGAACATACGAATTAAAAGAAAAAAACTTAACTATGACTGCCCTTGTTAAAAATGCTGGTTATCAATTCAAATCTATTACGAAAGATAATCGAGCTCCATTGCCTACAGAGTTTCAATTTGCGATTGCACACAAAGTCAAACATGCGCCTTTCAGATTTACATTGTTAATTCATCATTTAAATAAATTTGATTTGACTTATGCTGATCCAAATGCCAAACCAACAATTGATGCTTTAACTGGAGACACCATTCCTGTGAAATTGCCTGGATTAGGCGAAAAAACCTTACGACATTTCACGTATCAAGTGGAATTAATTCTATCTAAAAATTTTCATGTAAGGAGTGCCTTTGATTACCATAGAAGACAAGAATTAAAAGTAAGTCAGAAACCTGGAATTGCTGGATTTTCATTTGGAATTGGAATGTATTTCAAAAGATTTAGTCTTGATTATGGTATCATTGCCTATTCAGCTGCTGGTTTTAACAATGTTTTTACGTTGAATACAAATCTTGAAAAATGGAAAAGGTAACAATATCGATTTAGTTTGTTAAAAAATAGTTACAAACTATAAAAAGTTAATATTTTTTAAATCTAAAGTGAAACTATTAAAAATTTTAAACGTAAATTCGCACAACCAAAAAATTAAAAAATATGAAAAAATTATCAATTTTTGTTGGTGCGTTAACTTTAACAAGTTCATTATTCGCACAAGATTTAACATCTAAAAAAGGTGAAAACTATTTGCCAGAAGCTAAAGAATGGGCTTTAGGAATTGATGCAGTTCCATTTTTAAACTACTTCGGTAACTTTATTGGCGGAAATGGATTGAATGTTGCTCCAAACTGGAACTATGCTACTTCAAACAACACAATCATTGGAAAGTATTTTGTTGAAGAGAAAATGGCTTACAGAGGTGCGTTAAGAATTGGATTTGGTTCAATGACTGAAACTAGAATTGTTGCTGATAGAGCTGCTGACAATACTTTTATTGTTTACCCAGCTATTCAACCAACGAAAGAAAACTCAATGAAATCTTCTTTTTCTAATTTTGGATTAGCAGGTGGTTTAGAGTGGAGAAAAGGAACTACACGTTTACAAGGTTTTTACGGTGGTGAATTAGGTTTCATGGTAGGTGGAAACAAAGACACTTATTCATACGGTAACAATTTAACAGCTAATGCTCCTGAGCCAGGATTAGTAGCAGTTGATGGTGACGATGATTTCGGAGCTAACTTGGTACAAGATTCTTATGGAAACGACGCGCGTTTGTTAGAGCAAAAAACTTCTATGTTTGGATTAGGTTTAAGAGCATTCGTTGGAGTTGAGTATTTCGTATTGCCAAAATTATCTTTAGGTGCTGAATTTGGTTGGGGATTAGGTTTCATGTCAATGAAAACTTCTCAAGAATTAGAATCTGTTGGTATTGTAAACGGTTTTGAAGCTGTTGGTAAACAAGCTACAGATGGTGACAAAATGGGTAACTTTGGTATCGATACTGATATCAACAATACAGTTTTTGGAAATCCAGGACAATTGAAAATTACTTTCCATTTCTAAGAAATAGAAAATAATAATACCAAAAACTCCAAACTTAATTGTTTGGAGTTTTTTTTGTGCTAAAAATTTTGGTTAAGGCTCAAAAAAAAATCCTCAAAGTACTAACAATGAGCATTAACATAGATTTTTATTTTGTTTTACTCTTGCAAAAATTCAAAAATTTTCAAATCACCTTCTGTAAACTCTACTCCTCTCCTACCCATCATTGCCTTCGCTGCTTGAATTGCCTTTTCAAGTTCGAAGGGAACAAATCCATCAGAACCTCCCCATGAAAATGATGGAATAAACTTAGGAGGAAAATCGCCTCCATAAATATTTGCAGAAACACCAGCAACTGTTGCGGTATTAAACATTGTATTTATTCCACATTTACTGTGATCTCCCATAATTAAGCCCATGAATTGCAAAGAAGTTTTTTCAAAAGTCTTTGTTTCATAAGAATAGGCGTTTACCTTACTGTAATTATTTTTTAGGTTGGAAGAATTTGTATCTGCACCCAAATTACACCATTCACCGATCACGGCATTTCCTAAAAATCCGTCGTGACCCTTGTTAGAATAAGCTTGGAAAACAACATTAGAAACTTCCCCACCTACTTTGCAATGTGGACCAAGGGTTGTTGCTCCATAAACTTTGGTGCCTAATTTCAAACCAGCTGACTCACAAAGCGCAAGTGGTCCACGAACCATAGATCCTTCCATAATTTCGGCATTTTTACCAACATAAATTGGTCCTGTCTTCGTATTCAAAATACTTGCTTCTACACTTGCACCTTCTTCCAAAAATATTAAATTAGAATCTCCAATAATAGTATTTGTATTCGAAATTTTTTGTGAAATTCGATTTTTTGTCAAAAGTTCAAAATCAGCTGCTAAAATTTGAGCATTTTTCTCAAAAATATCCCAACGATTTTCCAAGAAAATTAATTCTCCCGAAAATTCAATAGATGAATTTAATTCTAAGCCCTTTTTTGCAAGCCATTTATCTCCCAAATTCAATACTTCTCCCTCTTTTAATGCTAAAACCGCTTCCACAAATGCTATATTTGGAATAACAGTTGCATTAACCGTTACATCTGCTTTTGATGTAATTGGGAATTTATACGACAAATATTCCTCTGATTCAAAAAAAATAGATGAATCAGGTAAAAATGCTTTCCATCGTTCGTCATTTGTCAAAATTCCCACACGTAAATTTCCGATTGGTCTCGTTAAACTCAAAGGAGCAAATCGCAGATGTTTAACATCATCAGATAATACAATATTCATATTATAATTTATTTTTCAATATTAATAGTCTTCACTTCTTTTCTAGAAATCAAAAATAACCCTAAATAAGTTAGTGCTCCATTCACAATAATTAATTCATTTCCAAAAACATAACCTTGGGTGTATTTCCCATTTTCTCCTAAAACTCCACCTGTAAGGCTTTGAGAATAAAAATCTATGAAATAACAAACAAAAGGAATCAAAATGCATACAACAGGCACAAAATTCTCTCTCAATTTTCTTTTGGAAAGGATTCCGAAGAAAAATAAACCAAGCAAAGGACCATAGGTATAACTTGCAACTTTTAAGATTAAACCAATCAAATCAGTTCCTTTATGTGTATCCACATACCATTTTGTACCCAAAATTATGAATAAAAATAAGAGTGAAAATCCTATATGAACAAATAATTTTAATTTTTGCTTCTGTTTTTCTTCCCTTCGATTAAAATTAAGAAAATCAATACAAAATCCTGTTGTTAAGGCTGCCAAGGCACTATCCGCACTAGCATAAGATGAAGCAGTGATTCCAAGTAAAAAGAAAATACCAGCCACAGTACCAAAATTATTAAAAGCCAAAGTTGGAAAGGTATGATCTGTTTTTTCTGGTAAAGAAAGTCCTTTTGAAGTAGCATAAACATACAAAGCACCTCCTAATATTAAAAATAAAAAATTAGTTACAACTAAAACAGTTGTAAAGGAATACATGTTTTTTTGTGCTTCCTTAATATTTTTACACGTTAAATTTTTCTGCATTAAATCTTGATCCAAGCCAGTCATTGCGATAGCTAAGAACATACCCCCAAAAAATTGTTTAGGAAAAAACAATGCTGATTTGTAATCATCAAAAAAGAAAATTCGTGTCATGGAATATCCATTTTTCGTTTTACTTTCGGTGATGGAATTAAATAAATCTACAAATGAAAAATCGAGACTTTGAGCAATTACAACAGTGCAAATCACAACTGCACTTATCAGGAAAAAGGTCTGGAAAGTATCCGTAAAAACGATGGTTTTAATTCCTCCTTTGAAGGTATAAACCCAAATCAGAGCAACGGTTGTGAGTGCTGTAACCCAATAAGGTACACCTAAATCTTCAAATAAAAATAATTGGAGTACTTCCGTTGCCAAATACAAACGAATCGCGGAACCCAAGGTACGAGAAAGAATAAAAAATCCAGCTCCGATTTTATAACTTATGATTCCAAATCGGTCATTCAAATATTCATAAATGGAAACTAAATTCATTTTGTAATAAAGTGGCATCAAAATTTTAGCTATCACGATGTAACCTAAAACATATCCCAAAACAATCTGAAAGTAGGCCATTCCTTCGTTGATCACTTTTCCAGGAACGGAAATAAACGTAACACCTGAAAGAGATGCTCCAATCATTCCAAAAGCAACTAAATACCAAGGACTTTGTCTATTTCCAGTAAAAAAAGTATCGCTTGTAGCATTTCTTGAAGTCAAAAAAGCAATTAGAATTAAAATCAAAAAATAAGCAATTAAAACGGAAGCTACTAATATTGGTGACATTTTTTATTATGAGGAGTTATGAATGAGGTGAATTATAAATGAAGAATGATAAATGATGAATTATAAATGATGAATTATGAATTAAAATAATTTTTGAAATTTGAGTTATCTGCTTTTTATTGAGTTTTTCTTAATTCAGTTTATTGAGCAACTTTTGATGAAATTGTTGAAGAAAGTTTAAATCGGCAATCAACTAATTTCTTACTAATTAATAAAAGAACAAATCAATGCATAAACGTTATACTTCCTGAATTGGAAAATGCTTGTTTTGCAACAATTGTAAACTTATATTCTTTGGCAAATTCGGAAATATGTTTGATAAACTTCTCATGAAATTCTGGAGGAAAATTAGCATCTCTGAAGGCGTAAAAAAACAAGTCAATTTTCCCTTCTTTGTTGAAATATACCTCCAAATTTGTTTTTGTACGTAAGCCAAATAGAAAATTTTTGTCTTTCAAATATTTTGCTAATCCTCTGGTAAATTTTTCCCATTCATCAATAAAAACTTCTCCTGACACATCGAAACAATCCGTGATATCAGCAGACATTATTTCAAAAAAGTAATGTTCTTGTAAAGAATCTTTGTTGAATTTCTTATTTGAATCCTCAATAGTCAATATTGTTTGAGAAAAGAAATTCCCTGCAAAGAACAAGCAGGTAAAAAATAGTAAGTGCTTCATTTTTTTAATTTTGCTTTGAGAAAATTTTTCCCATTTTTTAAATATGCATTAATTTCAGGTTCTAAATTTAAGAAATAAATTGCACCTAAAAAAATTATGGAAACAAATGAAACGTTAAATGCAATTTCTAAAAATGGATTAGAAAATAACCTTGTGATTAACTCATTTGAAAACAAAATCAATGCAAAAATTAAGGCAATTCTCACCTGATTCATGTGAAAAGGATGAATTTTGTACACAAAAAACACAAAAAACATCCTTGCCAAGTTATAAACAATAAGTGCAAAACCAGTTGAAATTGCCGCGCCAATGACTCCGTAAATCGGAATTAAAAGAATATTTAGGACAAAAACCAGAAATAAGAGAATAAATGTAAAAAGTAAATCGTATTTATATTTCTTAGATGTGACAAAAATCCAGCCGTTGAGCCCAAAATACATGTCAATTACTCGACCAATCATCAAAAATAGAAATACCCAAATTCCCACTAAATATTCTGCTGGTAAAAATGAAAATAGCTCATCACGACTGGTCCAAATCAATAAAAACATAAATAAGCCAACAATCAATGAAATCGAACTAACTTTTTGATACAATTGCGACATTTTATCCATGCTTTTTTCCTTCCAATATTGAGGAATTAAGGGCGTTGAAACCCGCATCAAGGATTTGTAAGGAATTTGTAAAGCGCTTGTTAGATAAATAATTGTGGTATAAACTCCTGTTTCTTTTAGACCTAAATAATATGCAATCATCATGGCATCCATCGTCATTACCACCAATACACCAATGGTATTTGAATAGGAAAACAAACTAAAAGAAAAAATTATTTTCTTGAATTTTCTTGAAATCTTGAGCGTACTTCTGTTAAATTTCAATTCATTCAATTTGTACAAATAAATTAATAAGATGAGCGAAGGAATGAAATAAACAAAGGCGTGAATGATAAAAAATTGACTAAAATCAAGGTACTCAAAAGCTAACAAAGTAAGTAAAATGGTAACGATAATACGGAGCAAAAATTCGTATAAAAAAACGGATAATATGTTTTTAAAAAGGGATCTCAAATAAGCCTCAAAAACCAGAAAAAACACATTTGCAATTCCAATTGGAATGATCCAGAAATAATAATCTACAAAAAGTGCTGATTTCGTAGAATAAAACTTAATTATCTGCCCTTGTAAAAGTACAACAAGTGAAGAAAAAAGTAAAATTCCAGCAAAAATCAATATAATATTAAGCATCAAAAAACTCTGCTTTTTCTCAGAATCATCACGAAAGAAGGGTAAAAATTTAGCGATAGCATTTATTGCCCCAAGGTTTGAAAGTTGTGCAAAAAGCATTCCAACACTGAGAATTAAGTTGATTAAACCAATTTCCTCCGTGCTTAAAATTAATACAAAAAGAATTCCTTTATTCAGGTAGCCCAGCAACAACCCTAAATAGGTAATAATCATTGTTCGTAAAGCATCTTTTTGGATAAATCCCATGAAATTTGGCTACTAAATTTAGATACAAATCTAATCAATTAAAATAAAATTAGCCTCAATTTGGAATTTTAGAGCAAAAATTGAATGAAAATTAGGGATTTATGTATAAATTTGAACTCAATAACATAAAATGAACAAAATTCTTCCAAAAATCTTACGATTCCTAGTTGGATTTTTTATCCTCAAAAAAAGCACCTATTTAATAGGAATGATTTTTATCAGAATTGCTAGAAAAATGAGAAGAAAATTTTATAATCCTTCAAAAAAAACAGAATTTGAAATCGTTCCAAATTCCATGGGGCAAATCAAAATGGAAGTTGATAAGTACAGCTACATGGGAGGAAGTATCTATTGGTCAGGTTATCATCACGTTAACGAAACAATTTATTTAAATTCTATTTTAAAGAATGATATGACTTTTATTGATATTGGTGCAAATCAAGGAGAATTTAGCTTGTTTGCATCTAATAAATTAAAAAATGGTCGGGTTATTTCTTTCGAACCAGTTAGTTATCAATTTAATTTATTGACTAAAAACATTTCATTAAATAATTTTAAAAATATTGAAATCAATAAATATGGACTTTCAAATGAAGTAGGCATTTTGCCAATCTATAATTCTACAAATACAACATTGCATGGCGGATTTCATGAAGGTTTATCAACACTATACAAATCTGATGAGCGAGCAAATTTTCAAGAAAATGTTGATTTAAAGATTTTTGATGAAGAATATTTTGAAAAACTAGAACGATTTGATTTTTTGAAAATTGATATTGAAGGTGCAGAACTCTACGCTTTGAAAGGAATGATAAAAAGTTTAACTAAATTCAAGCCTGAGATTCTTATAGAATTAAGTGATGAAACCTACTTATCTGCAGGTTATTCGGTGAAAGAAATGATTGATTTTTTAGAAAGTCTCAATTACAAACCTTATAGAATTCATAGAGGAAAACTCATTCAAACTTCAAATAATTACTCCCAATGGGGAAATTACATTTTTAAACAATAAGAAATGTCAAATCAAAATTTTTACAAATTATTTTACAATCCAACAATAAATAAAATAACAAGATCCGTTTTACGACCATTTCGTAAAGTGTTGCCTGAATCTTTGAAAATTCCAGTTTCAGGTATTATTTCAGTTTACAATCAAGGAAAGGAAATAAAATTTAAGACCAATGAAACGAGTCCAATGACAAAAATTTTATTTTGGGAGGATAATGGTTGTACCTTTGAATTTTCTGAAATTTTTAAAGATTTAATCATCCATTCCAATACATTTTTTGACATTGGTGCAAATGTCGGTTATTATTCCTTGCTTGCAAAAACTGTTAATCCAAAAATCGAAGTATATTCTTTCGAACCATCCATTGGACCAAAGCATTTTTTAAAAGAAAATATCGCTTTAAACAATTTCAACGATATTCATTTAATTGAAAAGGCCTTAGGAGACGCCACAGGAACAATTCAGTTTTATGAAGAAAAAAATCCAAAATACGCCTACCAGAAATTTCACGCAAGCGGAATTGGGAATACTGAAAATACTTGGGGAATTTCAAATTTCTTAAAATACGATGTTGAATTAACGACAATTAATGATGTTGTAGCTTCCGAAAATATTAAATCAATTGATTTGATTAAAATTGATACTGAAGGAACTGAAAATTTTGTATTCAGAGGAGGAATAGAATCCATCAAAAAATTCCAACCAATAATTATTTGTGAGGTATTAAAGGACAAAATTGAGGATAAAATTCAAGAAATAATTGTAAATGAATTAAACTACCTAATGTTTCAATTTCAATCACATAGCAATAAACTCATTGAAATAACTTCCATACGAGAGTGTAACAAAAATAGAGAGACAAATTATTTCTTTGTGCCAGTTTCTAAAAGAAATCTAATAGAAAAATTCATTATAAATAATGGATAAAAAAGTCCTTTTTATTTCTCATTGGTATCCCTCTGAAAAAAATCCACTTTCAGGGAAGTTCATAAAAAATCATGCCGAGGCAATTTCTTCAATAGCACAAATTAATGTTGTTCACTTTGATATTCAACACTCAAAAAAAATATTGGATATTAAACTTTTAAAAACAATTGATAATAATATTGAAAACTATAAAATTCAAATCTATAGCCGATTTTACAAATTATTATATTATTCAATCAATTTTCAATATTTCTTTTTTAAGCGTTTGGTTAAGAAATTCAATATTGATGTAAGCAGCTATAATCTTGTTCATTCTAACGTTTTGTTTCCTTCAGGATTAATTGGATTTAAAATTTCAAGTAAAAATAACATTAAACAAGTGCATACAGAACATTGGTCAAAAATCACTCGTTTTTTGGAAAAAGATGTGCTTAGAAAAATAGGAAAAAAGGCTTTGAATAATTTGAGTGCTATGAGCTCTGTTTCTGAAAACTTCAAAACTATTCTCAAAAATTATTATCCTGAAAATAAAATTTTTGTCATTCCAAATAGTATTGACAATAAATTATTTAATGTTCAAAATACTGCTAGAAAAAATCAAACTATTGAATTTTTAGCTGTTGCAAATTGGCAAGAACCGAAACATCCTTTTTATTTTTTAGATGCATTAGAAAAAATCTATACATCAAATAAAATAGACTTTAGATTAACCTTTGCTGGTGAAGGAAAACTTTTGGAGATAATAAAAAGTAACTCATACAGTTTTCCAATTAATTTTGTTGGATTACTAAGTACGGAACAATTAAATGATCTTTTAAACAAGAGTAATTTTTTATTACACGCTTCAAAATTTGAAACTTTTTCTGTAATTATTGTTGAAGCATTAATGACTGGAACACCAGTTCTCGTTAGCGATGTTGGAATCGCATCTGAAGTAATTAATTCAGATAATGGCTTAATTTGTTTAAACGATTCCGATGATTGGTTTAAACAAATAAATCTTGCACTTGAAAAAGATTATGATTATTTAGAAATTTCTAATTCGGTAAATAATCAATATTCACCCGAGAAAATAGCATCAAAATTTAAGTTGATGTATGAAAATATTCTAAAAAACTAATTTTACTTTGCGACTACAAACCTAAGTTTTTTTGTTTCAATTGCTACAAAATAAATTCCACTTTCATAAGAACTAAGATCAATTTTATTTTCCAATTTACCCTCTATTTGGAAAGAATCAACTATTTTTCCTTCGAAGTTTATTATATTCATTTCTGAATACACATGTTTATCCAATACAACAGTTAATTCATTTGAAGTAGGGTTTGGAAACAAAATTAAATTTGCCACATTAAAATCATTTTCTAGAAGATCATTTGTTCTTCTTTTGTAAACAATTTCAAGTTTTGGATGCTTTGTAAAATCAGAGCTCTCGCTTGAATGAAATGATAAATTATTGCCTAATACTTCATTAATTAGACCAAACTTTAAACCGAAATTTTGATCCCTATTATCAGAAAAGTATTGATAAATGGCGGTGACATCAATATTAGTGTAATATTGATGAGGATCTGTACTTTGAGGTAAAATAGCCTGATTTTGAGTACTTGTGCTAGGTTGAGAATTCCAAGTGACACCAGTCTCACTCCAATCTTCTGTAATCATTTGAATGTAGCCAGAATTATTTCCATGATGTCCTAGAGACATTGGAACTGAACTTACATAATCATCAAATGCATACAAAGAAAGTTTAGCACTAATAACATCTGAATCTTCAGGCAATTCCGTTAAATCAAAAGAAATTATTGCTCTATTCACATTAAGGCCCCCACTTGCTCCAGTATTCACATAAGCAGCGAATTGTGTCGCATTGGAATAATTGTTGTTTTCTGTATTAAAATTATCATGATAACCTAACGCCACATCCTTACTCGCAATTAGCGACAAACTTACCTGCCCAAAAGCAACTCCACCCAACAAACAAGCAACAAATACTAGACCTTTCATACCTTAATTTTCACTAAGATATGTTTAATTTTTTACTTCTGCAAGTTTTTTTCTTCTAAATTCTGAATAAATTAATGCAAGTAGAGCCAATAAAATGATGATACTTCCAGTAAGTGACCAAGTTCCAGACTTTTCGTATTTAGCCAACATGAATGAAAATTCAATCTTGTGTTTCCCTGATGGAATCTCTAGTCCACGTAATAAGTAATTTACTTTTCGAATGTCAACTACTTTTCCATCAATTTTGGCTGCCCATCCTTCTGGGTAATAAACTTCTGAAAACACTGCAAATTGATTCCCTTTCACGTCAGCGTTGTAAACGATTTTGTCTGGTGAATAACTTGCCATCGAAATTGAACCTTCTCCAGAAAATTGTTTTGCTTTCAATTTACTAGCTTCAGATTTCAACATAATCGCTTCCTCACGGTGCTTGAATTCATTGGAAACCTTTAATTCTACCAATTTCAAAAATGATTTAGCAGTATCCATTTCCATCGTGATTTTAGGGATTAAATTTGTTTTCCCATTCATATCCATCACAAATAATGCTTCCATTCCTTCAGACATGCCATTTGTCAAACGAACATCAATGCTATCTCCTTGTAATACATATTTCAAATCTTCAGATCCATACACATTTGCTTTATCTTTTTTGGCTCCATTTACAATAAGTGCACCTTGACCAATATTTTTTACTTCAAATTGATTTCCCAATGCTCTAATTTCATCATCAGCGGTTTCAAAAGCGTCTATTTTTTTGACCAACCAAGCGTTTCCGAGAGCAGTCATATTCACATTCGCCATTTTTCCTTGTTCGCCTTCTTGTAAGAAATATTTCACATTCATCATGTCGTACACCTTATTATTCGATTTAGACAAATGATAATCGTATAAATTTTGAATATTTCTCAATTTTGCACCATGATAACCGCCTAAAGACTTATGAAATGAAGATGCACTGGCACTGTTAAATCCTCCAGAGAAGTCAAAAACTCGGTAATTTGTGTTTCTATTTAATGCGGCGAATTTATAGAAATCAACAACTCTATTTTTTTCATTGCCACTTAAATTAAGTTCCGAAGCTTTTTGTTTACCTTCTTTCTCACCTTGTGCAACTTTGCTTCTTAAACTTGGATTCATTGAGGTTTCCATTTCTAGCACTTGCAAATCGGCTGCATTTGTGCTTGAAGGATATAAGGTATTAATTGCCAAATCCCAATATTTGTAACCACTACCCTGCTCTTGATTTCCTAAATAATTTTTTGCAACTGGAATTAAATCAATTGCAACTAAAACAGTTAAACCTAAAACAATAAATACAGCAGAAATCTGTGTGTAAAAGAACAATGCAAGTACTCCTAAAGCTAAAATCGAAAACAAAATCGATCGATTCATACTTGAGTTAAAAATTGATTCACGCACCGTTTTAACGTCTGCTTCGTTGATATTGAATTGTGCAATCCCTTGTTGCTGAATTTGTTGCTCCAATTGCATATCCACAAACTGATCTAATTGAGCTTTATTGTTTACGTCCAAATTGTAATTTGTCATCAATTCTTGTGGACTTTGCTGCATTACTTGAGCTCTAATTGAATTTTTAAAATTCTCTTTCGATGCTTCAATTTGTTCA
>JBIKSI010000140.1:0-8608 GCA_044348665.1 Crocinitomicaceae bacterium | reverse complement strand
ATAACTCTTTTCTTAAGAAATTATTTGCCTAGTCCCCAAAAATAATCGTTGATCCTAATTTTTGCTTGTCATTTTTTTTTGCCAGTTAATTAAAATACTATAATCATAAATTATAAATCTTTTAATTAATACTTGTTCCAAATATAATTTTCTTTAATCACATTTTATAAGCAACCTTTTCTGCGAAGATCAGCGGGGAAAAATTAACTCCCGCACATTACAAGAAAAAAAATACGCAGATTCACGCAGATTTTAATTAACCTAACACTTTGTAATCATGTCAAATCAGTAACCTTTTCTCTGAACATCAGCTGGAAAAAAATATTAAATTCCTTTGCTAGTTCAAAAATAATGTTTAATTTAGATAAACCTAAATTTTACAATTATGTCAGAAAATGAAATTTCTTACCTCATTCGAGGTGCTATTTTTAATGTCTACAACAAACTTGGACCTGGAATCTTGGAATTAGCTTACGAGCAAGCATTATTGTTTGAGTTAAAAGAACTTAATTTACACGTTGAAGCCCAAGTTCCTCAGCCATTAATTTACAATGATTGCGATTTAAATGTTGGTTATCGCCTAGATTTATTAGTTGAAAAAAAGGTGATTATTGAAATTAAATCTGTCGAAAAATTGGCGGAAGTTCATCATAAACAAATCTTGACCTATTTAAGATTGTCTAAGTTAAAACTTGGTATTTTAGTTAATTTTAATTCAGCAAATATTTCAAAAAGTATTTATAGAAAAGTTAATGGTTTATGAATTATATATCTCTTTCCCGCAGATCCCAAGAAGAAAAAACACGCAGATTCACGCAGATTTTAATTCATGCTAAACAACTAATCCCCTTCCATCAGCGACCTTTTCTGCGAAAATCAGCGGGGAAAAATTAACTCCCACAGATTACAAGAAGAAAAAATACGCAGATTCACGCAGATTTTAATTCACTTAATACTTCTTAATCATCTCATATCAGCGACCTTTTCTGCGAATATCAGCGGGGAAAACTAACACAACACCCAGGCAGATTTGAAGGAGATTTAAATGCAGAGATACGCAGATTTTAATTCTCGTAAGAATCTAATCATCTTCAATCAGCAACCTTTTCTGCGAAAATCAGCGGGAAAAAATTAACTCCAGCAGATTACAAAACGAAAAAGTACTGTGAGATACGCAGATTTTAATTCTTGCTAAACGTCAAATCACCTTCAATCAGCGACCTTTTCAGCGACCATCAGCGGGGAAAAATTAATTCCAGCAGATTACAAGAAGAAAAATATGCAGAGATACACAGATTCTAATTCATGCAATACTTTCTAATCAACTACAATAAGCCAACTTAAATACAAATCATCAAACATTACACGATTAATAAACATTTTCAAATCTCATTATTATTTTTTAACTTTGTGAAAACAAATAAAAATGCAAACGATTATTTTAAATAGTGATTCAAAAGGTAATTTAAAGCTATTGGTGAGTTTGGCCAAAAAACTTGGGATAAATGTTAAAGTTTTGAGTGAGGAAGAGCAAGAAGATTTGTCTTTTTTTGAATTAATAGAAAGCTCAAAAACAGGTGATTTTGTGAGTGAGGAAACTATTTTCAAACAACTTAAAAAGTGAATTTAAAGTACGACCGTTCTTTTGAAAAAGATATTTCTTCCATTAAAGACGAAAAGTTACTTAATTCAATTTATAAAGTAATTGTAGAGCTAAAAACAATTGATTCTATCAATGCATTATCCAATATTAAAAAATTAAAGTCTCATAAAAATATTTATCGTATTAAACTTGGAAACTATCGATTAGGATTTTATTTAGAAGAAGATACACTTATTCTTGTTCGCTTTTTACATCGTAAAGATATCTATAAAAAATTCCCTTGATTGTGTGATTTTTTTGTGCAAATCAACGGTTAAAGTTAACTCCCACAGATAACAAAAAGAAAAAGACGAAAAGCCGCAGATTATATTCCCGAAAAAACTATTTACAACCTCAAAACACCAAAAAAACTTACAAATCAAGTGTTTAGCTTTACTCAAATTAGTTCTACAGAATTAATAGGCACAACTGATTCAAAAAATCAATCGAGAATAAAATCATTTATTTCATTGCAAATCAGAGCTAAATCAGCTGGTAAACTTGCTTTTTCCCATGGATGTTTTGCACCAAAAACATGATCTGCATTCTTAATGATTTGTAATTCAGAATTTGTCCAAAGTGCAATCTCTTCACCTTCACTGATGGGAACTGAAAAATCAGCATCTCCATGGAAAATTAAAATTGGCTTTTTAAGCTTTTTGCAAACTTGTTCGATCGATAAATTCGCTTGTTTATCAATAAAATCTAAGTATTGATCAAAATTATGTGGCATTTCCTGCATCGTTCTTTGATTTTTGACAAATCGAACTCCTGCTTTTCTCCAAGATTCAATCATATTTTCATCTGAAAATCTTTTTTCAATCGAAGAAATTGCAGCCAAAGTTACAATTTTGGAAACTCGAGCATCATTTGCAGTTAACAAAGTTATTCCGCCACCTCTCGAATGACCAACAAGAGTAATTTTGGGAAGATCAACTAATTTATTCTCTAAATAATCAAGCACTTGCTTTAAATCAAACACTTCCTTTGAATACGTGTTTTGAGCAAAGGCATCTAAATCGGGGAAGTCAATGCCATTTTCAACTGTTCCGCCATTATGCGAAAAATTAAATTTGCAAAAACCAAAACCTAAATTTACAAAGTAATTTTGCATTAAATTCCAAGCGCCCCAATCTTTAAAGCCCATGTAGCCGTGCACAAACAAGATTAAATTCCCATTGAAATTTGAAGGAACTACCAAATCAATTAAACTTTTACGTTGATTCGAGCCTAAATAAGTATCATTTTTAATTTCAATTTTTTCCATAATTCTTGTTTTTTATCATTAACTTTACGCGAATTTTTGTTGTAAAAGATTCGATATTTAAGAAAAATGTTAATTTCTTAAAATAGAATACTTGCAAAAATACAAAAGTAGTTTAAAAAAATAGATGAAAATATCAGCTTCCATATACAGTGATAAAAATAGAAATCTTCGCGAAACGATAGAGGATTTAAAAGACCATCATGTGGACTTATTACATGTTGATTGTAATGACGATTTATCTGTTTTTGAGGATATTAAACAAATTAGAACTTGGACTTCTATTCCGATAGATTTACATATAATTACGAAAAATCCATCCAAATATTACAAATTACTGGAAGAAAACCCAGTAGAATACATCACCTTCCAATTTGAAGATTTAGAAGAAAAATTGGAAATTCCATCTTCGATTACTGGAAAAAAAGGATTGGCAATCATCACTCCTACTTCAATTGATGTCTTTGAAAATTATTCAAACTTTGATTTCATCCTGATCATGGCAACAATACCTGGTCAGAGCGGAGGAGTTTTTGATAAGATTAATTTTGACAAAATTCGAAATTTCAAAAAGAATTATCCTTCCAAATCAATTCATGTGGATGGAGGAGTAAACGCAGAAGTTTCATTCATATTAAGAAATATGGGCGTTAGTTCGTCTGTTTCTGGATCATACTTATTTAACGCCGCAAGCGTTGGAAATGCACTCCTAAATTTGACGACAAGAGCAATCGATTCACATTATTTAATTCGTGATTTCATGATTCCTTTGGAGGAAAGTCCAACAATATCTTTGGCACAAATGGATTTTCTTGGAGTTTTAAACGCCATTGAAAAAGGTCAAATGGGATTCACCCTAGTTGTTTCTGAAAACAATCATTTTGAAGGAATCATTTCAAATGCAGATGTTCGAAAAGGCTTAATTAAGGAATTTGAAAATTTAACAAATTTAGACAGCAAATCACTACTAAATGCACATGCAATTTGTATCAATGAAAACCAAACGGTATTAGAAATGCTCCAAGTTGTGAAAAAAAATAAATTTCCAATCATGTATTTGCCTGTTATTAATGACAAGCAACAAGCAGTTGGAATGGTAAGTTTTATGAACTTAATAAAAGGAGAATTATGATTTTACATTTAAATAAAGACACAAACGAACAAGAAGCACAAGCCTTAGCTCAAAAAACAAAAGCATTTTGCATTCACAATGGAAGTGAATTTGTTTTGATTACAGGTTCAAATGTGAAAGAAGTTCCTGAAGAGTTAAAGTCCAAAATTACCAATTCATGGGTTTTTGCAAATGATATTCAGTTGGCTTCAAAAAGTTATTTAGATGCAACTCGTGAAATCAAAATTGGAGATTTTTCAATTGGTGGAGCAAGCAAAAATACAGTTTTAATTGGCGGGCCTTGTTCCGTGGAATCCGAAGCACAAATATTTGAATCTGCTGATTTTATGTCTAATTTAGGCTTAAAACTGTTCCGTGGAGGATGCTACAAACCAAGAACAAGTCCTTATAGTTTTCAAGGATTAGGAGAAGAAGGTTTAAAATTACTGGCTCAAGTGCGCGAAAAATATGGCATGAAAGTAATTACAGAAGTGCGAGATGCAACACACGTTGAGGAAGTTATTGCCTACACTGACATTATTCAAGTGGGTGCAAAAGCGATGTACGATCAAGGAATTTTGAGAGCTTGCGCTAAAACACAAAAACCAATTTTAATAAAAAGAGGTTTCGGAACAACTTTACAAGAATTCGTACAAGCTGCTGAATTTGTATTGTCTGGAGGAAATCCAAATGTAATTTTATGTGAACGCGGAATCAGAACCTTTGAAACGGGAACGCGATTCACCTTGGATTTATGTGGAGTAGCTTGGTTAAAAAAACACACAAATTTGCCAGTAATTCTTGATCCTAGTCACGCAATGGGTTATGCCTATGGAGTTGCAGATTTAGCTCGAGCTTGTGTTGCCATGGGAATAGATGGATTATTAATTGAATCTCATCCTAATCCAAAGGTGGCACTTTCTGATGCGTCTCAACAACTAAATCACGCAGAATTTGAAGCATTATTTGCAAGTTTAAAACCAGTTGCACAAGCTGTAGGATACAAAATGATATGATATTTTTAGAACAAAATATAAAAGGTCTTTGTGCAAAAAATGGTTTGGATTTTTATTCCTTTTTGGCAGATTTCAATGTTGATAATGTGAGTGAACTCGCTTTATTAGAAATTGAAACCATTGCGGAGGAGTTTGAAACAGATATTCAGAGTTTACTTTTTAGCCCACTATTTGAAATTCCAGCCATCAAAGAGAAATTGAATTCAATTAAGTTTTTAATTTTAGATGTTGATGGCGTAATGACAGATGCTGGAATGTATTACACAGAGAATGGCGACCAAATGAAGAAATTCAATGCAAAAGATGGCATGGGAATCATGCATTTGCAGGAAAAAGGAATTCGTGTTGGCATCATCTCCTCTGGTTTTTATGGAGAAACAATCAAAAAAAGAGCTTCTATTCTTGGTATTGAATTGTGTCATGTTGGACGAGAAGCAAAATTAGACATTTTAAAAAATTGGTGTGACACTTTAAAAATCAATCTAAATGAGGTCGCTATGATTGGTGACGACCTAAATGATTTGGCATTGATGCAGGAAATTGGCTTTTCAGCATGTCCAAGTGACGCACATAGAACAATAAAATCTTATGTAGACCTGATTCTTACGAAAAAAGGAGGTGAAGGTTGCGTGAGAGAATTTATCGATAATTATTTTATAACTGAAAAATAAATTTAGCTAAGTCTAAATGAAATAAAAAAATGGGAAAAATTAAATTAGGAGTTATTAGAGAAGGAAAAGTGCCACCAGATTTCAGAGTGCCATTAACCCCAAAACAATGTGCCATTGTTCAAGAAAAATTCCCCAATGTGCAAGTAATTGTGCAAACAAGTCCAATTAGAGCTTTTAAGGATAATGAATATCTTGCAGAAGGAATTCAAGTGCAAGAAGACATGACTGAATGTGATGTCTTGATTGGTGTAAAAGAGGTTCTAATCCATGATTTAATTCCAAATAAAAAATATTTATTTTTCTCTCATACAATAAAAAAACAGCCATATAATAGAGATTTACTGTTGGCTATTTTGGATAAAAAAATTCAATTAATTGATTACGAAGTTCTAAAAAATAGAATTGGAAAAAGATTGATTGGTTTCGGAAGATATGCCGGAATCGTAGGCTGCTATAACGGATTTAGAGCATTTGGATTAAAGCATAAATTGTACGATTTAAAAGCGGCACATACTTGTCATGACCGAGTAGAAATGGAGAATGAACTTAAAAAAGTTATTTTCCCAAAAAACACAAAAATTGTTTTAACAGGATTTGGAAGAGTTGGTTACGGTGCACGAGAAATCATGAACTTGTTGCCAATTATTGAAGTAAGTCCCGAAGAATTTACTTCAAAAACTTTTGACGAAGCAGTTTTTACTCATTTAGAAGTGGACGACTATTTTGCTAGAAAAGATGGTTCGGATTTTGACAAAAAGGATTTTTATACAAATCCCCAGGAATATAAATCAGTTTTTCCAAAATTTGCAGCACATGCAGATATGTATGTAGCCTGTCATTATTGGGCAAACACCTCCCCTATTATCATTAGCAAACAAGATTTCAAAGAAAACAAACGATTAAAAGTGGTCGCTGATGTTTCTTGCGACATCGATGGACCTGTTGCATGTACCTTAAAACCATCTACGATTTCAGATCCATTTTTTGGATATAACCCTGAAAGTGAAAACATTGATGATTACTCAAAAGAAGAAAATGTAATTGTCATGTCTGTTGATAATTTACCTTGCGAATTACCAAAAGATGCATCCGAAGATTTTGGGAATGAACTCATTAAATACATTTTGCCCGCAATGTTCGTAGAAGATCCAGATAACATTATTGGCAGAGGAAGTGAAACTAATTTACATGGAGAATTAACAGAAAATTTCAAGTATCTGGAGAGCTACGTGAAAGGTATAGAAGTTTGATTTTCTTATTAATTACAAGTTTTAATTGTTAATCTTAAATTTATTTTCGACTGCATTGTTGATTTGAATCTAAGTAATTTCAATAAAAGAAAGATTTTTATATCTTTGCTTACTTAAACATTAATTCTATTTATGTCATTCAAATCATTATTCCGAAAAAAATCAGTGAAGGATATCATGCAACAAGTTGCAGATAGAGAAAACGCTGATGGTCATGTGGCACTTGGAAAGCACCTTGGCGTAAGGGACTTAACAGCTTTTGGTATCGCTGCTATCATCGGAGCTGGAATTTTTAGTACCATTGGAAAAGCAAGTGCAGATGGTGGACCAGGAGTAATTTTTCTTTTCATTTTTACTGCTTTAGCTTGTGGATTTGCGGCTTTTGCCTATGCAGAATTCGCTTCCATGGTACCTGTTTCAGGAAGTGCTTATACCTATTCCTATGTAGCATTTGGAGAAATTATCGCATGGATAATCGGTTGGTCATTAATCATGGAATATGCCATTGGTAACATTACTGTCGCCATTTCATGGAGTGACTATTTTACAAGTTTACTAGAAAGCGGTGGACTTAAAATACCTCAATGGATGCAAATGGATTATTTGACGGCAAGTAAAGGCTACGACGAAGCTGTTGCATTAATTAACTCAGGGAAAAAATTCATAGATTTAGATAGTGGTTTACAAGCCGCTCACACTGCATGGACAAGCGCACCAAAATTAGGTTCTTTCCACATTGTTGCAGATTTACCTGCGCTGTTCATCATCGTTTTCATTACATGGTTGGTTTACCGCGGAATGAAGGAGTCGAGAAATGCTAGTAATTTAATGGTCATAATTAAATTGGCAATTATTTTACTTGTAATCTCTGTTGGAATATTTTATGTTGACACCAAAAATTGGGATCCCTTTGCACCAAATGGAATTGCCGGGATTTTGAAAGGTGTTTCAGCTGTATTCTTTGCGTACATTGGATTTGACGCGATTTCAACCACTGCCGAGGAATGTAAAAACCCACAAAGAGATTTACCTCGTGGAATGATGTGGGCCATCATTATTTGTACCATTTTATATGTAGTTATTGCACTCATATTAACAGGAATGGTTAATTACGAAGACTTAGACGTTGGAGATCCATTGGCATTTGTTTTTGAAAAATTAGATTTAAAATGGCTTTCAGGAATCATTGCTGTCAGTGCGGTTGTAGCCATGGCAAGTGTATTGCTTGTATTTCAAATGGGGCAACCACGAATCTGGATGAGTATGAGTCGAGATGGACTTTTACCAAAACGATTCTCAAAAATTCACCCTCGCTTTAAAACCCCATCATTTGCAACAATTGTAGTTGGTTTTGTAGTAGCTGTTCCAGCACTTTTCCTCAACTTAACAACCGTAACTGATTTATGCAGTATTGGAACATTATTTGCCTTTGTAGTCGTTTGCGGTGGAGTATTAGTGTTACAAAATAAAACTGATATTCCACGAGGAAAATTCAAGACTCCATACGTTAACTCAAAATATGTAATGCCTTTATTATTTGTTGGAACGCTTGTGTTTTCTTTTACTTATATGAAAGAAGACACCTTAGCTTACATCAAAAACGAAAAACGAATCATTAACCATAGCGAGTTAATTTCTTTGATGAGTGACGAAC